>JAGQQP010000125.1 GCA_020426085.1 Planctomycetaceae bacterium
GGTCGGCTGCGCTGGAAGGTTACAATTCGACTGACGAAATCCTGCAGTAGTCTGTTGCGCGAAGGCTGTGCGGCGACGCAACTGGTGGACCAGCTGAGTGAGCCAGCCAGCATCGCCGCTTTAATTCACATTACGCGCCGGACCGACTGGATTTTGAATGCCCCGCTACCCGCCCGTTTGTGGCCGACGGTGGAACGGATTGTGATCCACGAAGGTGTAAAACGCCGCGCTGCCCGCAGGATGCTGAAGCGGGTCTGTCAGACGCTGCAGTGGCAGTTGGACGGCGGTCGTTCGCCGGACGCAATTAGCAGTCAATGTGGCGATGCGGCGGCTTTGAGCGGTCTGGTTTACGAAACGGATTCGCTGGGAGAACTGCTCGAGTATCGTCTGTCCGAGCCTGTATTGGCGGTCGTACTGAATGTGGTGCAGCGAACCCGACTCTGGCCGGCAGAAAAACGGGACGTGGCCCACGAACTCTGTGCCCACTTTGCTGATGGTCTTGAGCGAGGGGAAAGCGAAGCAGCGCTGATCGAGTCGTTTGGTTCTCCGCAGACCGCTGCGAAGCTTATCCGCCGCGCGCGTCTGCGTAATCGTCCTTTCCACTGGCGCGCCCGTCGTCGGGTCTGGCAGACACTGATTGTCACGTCGATACTCATCCTGATTCCCTGGTCTGTAGTGACTGTTCGCTTACTTGTCGCACGGCCCACAATCCGGTTCGATGTAATCCAGCAGATGGATGATGAGAGCCGCAAGATTTCCAGGGAAGAGCGCGCATGGCCCCTTTACCTGCAGGGGCTCGCGATGGTAACAAAAGCAGATCAAATTAATCCTGCAAGGTTGAACCTGTCTGGACTGTCTGAAGGACCCGGCAGCAAGAACTGGCCGGACGCGAAAAAGTATTTGAAATCACATTCCCTGCAGATCGATACTTATCTTCAGGCGGCAAGCCGACCTGCTCTCGGATTTATTAATCGACCTTTGCCGAATGACCTGAATCAATTTCGGGAATTGAACAGGCCTTATGAGATGAATCCTGCAGGTAATACAGACTTCAACATTTACCTGCCGCAAGCTGAGGCACTGAGAGGCAGCGTTATCTCCCTGTTGACCGGTGCGATTCATCTGGCAGCTGAAGAGGGTAACGCGGAACGCTGTCTGGAACTGTTATTGGCGCGCATCAATGTCGTTGAACATTACCGTCAGACGGGTCCCTGGGAGATCATCCAGAGTAGTGCGAACTATGAGGCAGGCCGTTGTGCACAACTGGCGGCGCAGATCGTAGAAACTTATCCGAAACTTTTTAATGATCAACAGTTAAAGATCCTCTTTCAAAAATTGCAGCAGATGCCGATGACGCCCTTTAAAATTAAAGAGCCCCGGGAACAGGATATTCGGAATCTATTACAGCATGCCTACACAGACGAAGGTAATGGTGAAGGTCGATTTACCCTGCATGGCTTCCAGATATTGAAGACACTGGCAGAGAGTTCTTCTGAAAAACGCAATCTGTTGCTCTCCACAATTCCTGCTCTGGTCCAGCAGGACAGTAGAGAACCAGATCGCAGCAGTTGGATTCCGTTTCCGGCTAAGTCCGGTTTTCTGGCAATGCAGATTGCGGATCGTAAAGAAATGCGTCGCGAACTGCTCAAATTGAATCAGCTCATGAGTGAAGCGATTACCAAAGCAACACCAGAGGCAGAAGATGCCTACCATAAAGAATATCAACGCTTGATGGAGTCACCCGAATTGCGACTTAAATATCTACCGGCTTTTTTGTTGATGTCCCCGTTAGATTCCTACAATTACTTGAAATTCCACAAGGACTCGTTGACCGAGTGCGCGGAAGCACTGCCTTTGATCGCTGCCGAACTCTATCGCAGAACGCACGGCCGGTATCCGGAATCACTGCAGGAACTCATTCCCGCTTATTTCGCTGAAATTCCTGTCGACCCGCAGACCGGAAAACCTCTGCGTTATCAGATCAAAAACGGACGCCCGATGATTGAGGCTGACGCATTGGATTCTCAGGCAGAAAAATCAGACTGAGTTTCTCACTCCGCTTTCTTGAGCACGAACTCGATGTCACGGATTTCTCCTTCTTTCAACTTGACCGTCTGTGGCTCTGTTGTGTAACCCTGTTTCTCAATAGAAATGGAGAGTTCCTGATCAGGCAGCAATTGACTGGATCGCCAGCGACCATCCACCTGTTCTTCAAAATGGACGTCACCCCCTTGAGTATAATTTAAACGTTTCTCTGGTTTGGGGAGGGATACATACTTACTGCTGATTTTGAACTCGCGAATCAGGTTCCCCTGTTCATCGACGGCTTTCAGCAACAGGATCGGTGCGGTAAAGCGGACGATTTCCAGCGTGGTCAGGTCTTCATTCAGCGTACCCAGCTCGGCACGTTTGCTGTAGGACAGCGGATCTCCAGGTTTCAATCGCCAGAGTAAAGCCCCGTGTTCGTTGGTCATAAACTGGAGTTCTGTTTTTTCGAGTCCACGGGGTACTTTGAATTCAAACCAGCCATCGTTCTTCGGAAGCGTACTGGTTCGGAAAATAAACTGACCGTTGAGTCTACCGATCAGATGCTGTTTATGGCTCGCCCTTGGTTCTCCCTTACTGTTGAAAAAGCGACCACGGATGATCACAGCGGGAGCTTCCTTAAACATGATCGGCTCATTCGGCTGACCTTCAGCGATGGTCACATCTACAGGAATGAAAGTCTGTTCGAGCTTCAGCGGTACTGCCCGTTCGGGCTTTTCGGAGAGATCGTTTACACGTTCAGCGACAACCGCCTGATACGTTCCCGGTGGGAGCGGATTCAGTTCGAAACGCCCCTCCTTGTCTGTTTTTGTACCGGTTGAGATTTGGTTCGCAACTGCGTTGGCTTGCAAGAAGGCATCGGCCTCAGTTCCATCTCCGTTACGACGTAGGTTGACGGCAACATCGGGAACCGGTTTTCCAGCCAGATCCAGTACCTGCCCGCGTAATCGCGTGCCTTTCTCAAGTTTAAGTGTCCCCAGATCACCTCGCTGATCATCCAGCCGATGAGCTAAGGGACTGAACTTTTTCGGGAAAACCCACACGACCCCGTCTCCAGGCGTCGCGACTGTCATACGGAAACGCCCGTCCTGATCTGTCGAGGTATACTGAAACGCGCCAAATTCAAAATTGAGTTTATTTCCGTCCGGTGGAGGGCGCTTGGAATAGGCTACGACTTGAATGTTGGTCGCCGGTGTTCCATCCGGCTGTTGGACCACTGCCGAGATCTCTTTTCCGGGGATCAGTTTGAGCTTACTGTAAAAGGGAGGATCTCCATTTTTCAGGTTTTTCAGAATCATCGAATATCCGTAACCCTGGCGGCCCAGAGACTGATACTGCGGGTGATGGGCATCCACTTCGATATAGAGATAGTGTTCAGCGACTTCTTCCGGAGGCAGCGTGAAATGATAATTTCCCTTCTGGTCGGTTTTGTGCGTTGTCGTTCGTATTGTACTCCAGCCGCCAGTCGCAGGGTCCTGACTGAGTTGACGAGAGATTTCCACAGTCGCGTCGGGGATGGGCTCACCCGTGAACCGGTCAACGACGATGCCGGTATATGTCACGGGATCAGGAAGTGTCTTCTGCTTTTTGTCTTTGGGTTTTGGATTGGATCTGTCCTTGGTGGGAGTTGCTTCGGGTTGCTTTTCTGTTTGCGCGGCCGTGTTCTTTTCCGAGGCAGCTTTTTTCTCATCAGGGGGTGCAGCACCGAGGCGCAGAACACTCAATCCACCAGCAATCAGTAACGCAGAGACGATGATGGCAAACGCCGGTAAACGCCGGTAGTTTAGCAGGAGCGGCTGCGTCGATTTCACCAGCATACTGACCCGCTGCAGCAGCTGGGACCGCCGATCGCGAATGCCGAGCGTCCCTGCCAGTTTCGGTTGATTTTTTGCCCGCGCCAGCGAGACGAGAAAGGCGGCATAATCCTCGGTCGATTCCCCCTGTTGCGCTGCGAAGGCATCGGCAAGAAAGTCCTGGTTGAGGATCAACCGACGTCGCAACCACCAGTAAGCAGGTTGATAAAAACAGAGCAGCTTCACAAGGTTGGCCAGCAGCAGTGTGCCGATATCACGTCTCAGCACATGCGACCATTCATGCGCCAGACACCAGCGAAGTTCCGCCCGGTTCGATTTTGTTAAGAGTTCAGCGGGGATCACAATAGTCGGCCGCCACAGTCCCCACATGACGGGAGTGCGTACCTGGGAACTGACCAGCAGTCTGACAGCTGGAGCAGGAGTCCCGGTGACGGAAGCAAACAGATCAAATAGCTCAACCGGAGCCGACTGTGCCGCTCTGGTAATGAACCACAGCCGGGCGAATCCCACGGCGGTTCGTAACAGGAGAAAGCCGACGATCGTCAGATAGATTATCTGTAACGTGCGAAACAGGTTTGAAAACAGGTCGATATCATTCGCGGCCCGTATTGCCGTCTGTACTTCGGTTGCGGAACGGCTTGGCTGCGGGGGGACTGTGTTCGCGCTGGTTGTCGTCTTGAAGCGAGGCCGTGGTTCCTGAAGTACGACTTCCGTTGCGGCGGATGGAATCTGATGATTCTTCGCTGGTGAGCGATCCTCTTGTGTCACCGTATTGCTGCCGGCCTCCTGCCAGAGATTCAGCGAGTATCGGGGAATGACGTTTCGCTGTTGCAGCAAAGGCACCAGCAGGCAGGCGACGAAGGTCCAGTGAATCAGGCGAATGCGGTAGACGGGCTCGCGACACAGCCAGACTGCGATAGCACCCAGGAAGAGAACGATCGCACCGAATACCGTTGAATGGGCCAGCCATGCGCCTGTTTCATTGAGCCACCACATATCACTTTCTCCCTTTGCGAGTGCGTCCCTTTTTCTGACGTGCTTCCGCGATGAGCGCTTCCAGCTCACTTAATTCTTTGTCGCTGAGTTTTTCTGAACTTAACATGTTCAACATCAGTTCGTTCACAGCACCGTCATACACCTTATGCAGAAATCGCGATGAAACTTCTTCGCGCGTGCGCAGCGGTCGATAAAGAAAAGAACGCCCCTGACGTCGATGGGCAACGAGGCCTTTGTCATCCATGATGCGCAGCTGCGTTTGAATCGTGTTGAAATGCAGGCCCGAGGAGGGTTCAAGACGTGCATGCACATCACGGACTGAACCTTCTTCAATCGCCCAGAGTACTTTCAGAATTTCCATTTCACGTTCGGTAGGAGCAGTTTCCATTGCCAGTCTGTTTTCTTTTCAGTGGATCGAAAGACCCGAAAGATGCGGTTTTTAAAGATAAATGGAATACCTAATATGTTAGTTATATCGGCAGCGCGTGGTACTGTCAAGAATATACCTAAATAATTCGGTGAAACGCAGCGAGCCCGATTTCCAAGGGAAGAAAAAAATTCCGGCGTGTCAGCCGCTGCGTGTTCAGATTGAGGAGGGCAGCCTGTCGTGGAATTGTTGTCGATGGATGTATTCAAGTGAGATACATCCTGTCTGTTCCAGTAACAGTCGAACCTTGATTGTCAGCTCATCGCGTGAACAGGAATTCTGTTTCGATGACAGGGAAGAAAGATTTTGAACGTGGTGCCACTGCCAGGTTGACTTTCAACCTGCAGGAATCCCTGATTCTGTTGCACGATTCCAGAGACGGTGGACAGACCAATGCCGGTTCCTTTACCGGGTGGTTTGGTCGTAAAGAAAGGCTTAAAAATTCGGGCCTGCGTATCCTTATCCATACCGGCACCGGTGTCAGTCACAGACAGCACGACAAATTTTCCGGGAAGAGTACCTGGGTGCGAGGAACAGTAATCTTGATCGAGTTCCAGGTTTAGAGTTTTGAGGGTAATTTTCCCGATTCCGGTAATCGCATCACTGGCATTCAGACAAAGGTTTGCCAGGATCTGATCGAGCTGTGAAGGGTCTATTTTAACAATACATCCAGCAGACTCTGGTTCCCAGACAAATTCAATCTCTTCCCCGATCAGGCGTTTCAAAATTCGGAACATCTCTTCGATGTTCGTATTGATGTTAATGAATCTGGGTTCGGTCGCCTGCCGCGTGGTGAAGGAGAGCAACTGCTGTGTCAGAGCAGTTGAGCGTTCTGTGGCATCGCGTATTTCTATCAAATGTGAATAAAGCGGGTGATTCTTATCAGTCTCCAGTAGTGCCAGACCAACGTGCCCCTGGATGATATTCAGCATGTTATTGAAATCGTGAGCAATGCCTCCAGCGAGTCTGCCAAGAGATTCGATTTTTTGTGAAGCGACAAGCTGTTCCAGCAGCTCTTTATTTTCCTGCTCCAGGTTTTTGCGATCAGTAAAATCTTCAGTCAGGACCACAATACCACCAATCGAATCCGGCGATTCATACCAGGGTTGGAGGATCCAGCGATTCCATTGCACAGAACCATTTTTTCGCAGAAAAAGTTCTTCATCGCGGAGCGTATTACCGGAAAGCCCCTGCTGATGAGCAACTTTCCAATGGTGGGGTATTTCTGGGAAGACCTCATAATGCGATCGTCCCAGCAGTTGATCGCATTCCAGATTATAATCTTCAATCCAGCGCCGGCTGGTTGCCAGATAGCACATATTTTTATCAAACAGAGCGATGGCAACGAGGGCATTTGAAACAAAATTCTGCAAATCTTCTTTATGGTGAACCGGGTTGAATTTCGATTTGCTACCATAAATGATAAGCAGTGCACCGATAATCTTGCTGGAATATCCGTAAAGAGGTGAGATATCACAATTGATCAACTGGTGAGAAACTTCCTCGTCAGCCAGGGAAGAGTTGTCAGCATAGGTGGAGTGCGCGCCTGTCTGCAAAACACTTTTCAGGCGCTGTTGCATCTCGGTTTGTTTCTGTTCATCCAGGAAACGAAAAGTCTCTAAGAATGTATTTCCCTGAATTTCTTTGAGCTCTTGTCCGAGCAGACGTTCTGCCGCGGGATTCACGAGCATGATCTGTTCACGATCATCAACGGCGATCACTGCATCAATCATGTTCTGCAAGACTGCCTGATGCCAGTTCAAGCGGCTCATTCAGTAGACCCTTATTCCCGAGTTACTGTCAGGTATTGAATTGATGAGATAGCGGAATCAGGAAATGATTGTTTCTCGGTAGTTTTTTATTGTCTCTCTCACACAATATTTTAACGGTCGTTTTTGAAAAATATATTGATTCATAAGTATAAGTGTATGGAATGTCTGAGTGTAAAAAAGGAAACGTATTTACCCACCACTATGATCTTCCAGAAGCAGATGTATTTGTATAGAGGTGATAGAGAGTTGTCCCCACTCTGTTCCTGAGATACGATGCCCTGCGTAGCATTTGTTAATGGATCATAGACTGTGTCCCGTTTTACTGTAGCGTCTCCAGGTCCATTTGGACCGGGTATATTATATTGACTGACGCTATGTTTAAGTGTGATGCGCACTGGAAGAAAGGGTTTTGAGATGATCACCGTCGGCATGAATTACCATGTTATCTCTGGTAAGCAGGCATTATTTGAGGAAAAGTTCGCCAGCGTGCTTGCTGCATTGAACACTGCAGAAGGGCACGACAATTCTCATCTGTGGAAAGATGTTGCCGATGATGCCTCGTACATGATCACCAGCGAATGGTCCGATGAGCAGGCATTCAAAGACTTCATCCAGAGCGATGCCTTCCACGCCGTAACCAACTGGGGCAAAGAAGAAATCCTCTCCGACCGCCCCCGTCACAAAATCTACAAACACTAAAGAGCGGTGAGCATCCCTCACTCATTCAGGTGAATCTTGATCTCACCCAGGTCTTTCTGCTCGCCTGGTTGCAGGGTAAATTCATGAGTGATCTGGGGATGCCCCTTGACGATTCTGACGTGACGGTATGTTGCACCGGGAATCAGAGCGGGAAATGTCAGTTTTCCCTCGGCATCGGTGGTGGTCGTCTCTGGCGATTGATAATTGAGACGGTCGACATTGGCGACGTACGCTTCATCTGCCAGTTTCTCTCCCCGTCGAACGGCCTGCACATCATATTGAGGACTGCCCGGCGTGACAACCAGCCGCAAACCCCCCGGCATTTCATCAACGATTGGTTTTCCCCGTTGATCCACGTATTTCGCAGTCGCTGAACCGCAAGGTTGGAGCACGATGCGGGCCGCCGGTTGATTCGCACGGATCGACGCCGCAGCTCCTAACTGATGCTCGGGATCCAGAAAACAGACCGGGTATTCTTCCCCCTCACGCAGTCCCTCCAGTTGGAATGTGCCGTTCTTCGCTTCATCCGCTTGACCGCGCCACCAGTCGGGAGACGTGGGCAGGATCTTCAAACGGGAGAGCACCAGCGCATGTTCTACCGGTTTACCACTCGGATCGACCAGTGTTCCTGTGACCGTGGAACCAGGCTGCAAGGCAATCTCAAGCGGTTGCATCGGTTTTCCCATCTGTGGGTCGATCTGCTGAAACGCATGTGCGTAGACCCGGGATCCCCCTGGTTTTCTCTCGTGTAACTCCCGGGATCCCTGTTCCTGCAGAATATAATTTCGTTCGGCGGCATGTACGAGCAGTGTTCCCGGACCGGGTAAAACAGGAATCTGGAACTTGCCCTCTTTGTCCGTTTTCTGAATGCTCTGCCAGCCTGTGATGATGTCTTCCGTGTGTCGTTTATTATTGCGTTCAGGATAATACTGAACCGAGGCCCCTTGTAATGGCTGGCCAGTCTTCGCGTCGCGGACAAAGCCTTCTGCCAGTACAACCTTGTCGAGTTTGATCTCGATATTTTTTGAAGTTTCGGGAGTCCAGCGCAGGTCTTTCACTTCCCGGGTGAGATAGGGAGTCCCTTGTGGCGGATAGGCGATGATTCCGAACCGGACCCCTGGTCGGGGGTTCAAACGAAAATTTCCCGCAGCATCTGTCTTACCCTCAATGGAAACCATCGATCCATGCTTTTCCTGCTGACTGGCCCAGATCTGAATTCGCGTGTCAGCCGCCGGCTTCCCTGTATCACCCAGCAGCACACGACCTGAAAACCAATGTGCCGGCGCGAGGGGAATCGTCAGTGTCTCTCCCGGTTTGATGTTTCTGAAGATCGCGCGATAGGTTCCGTCATGTTTTCCACGTTCTTCGGGCAGACCCGAATTGAGGATCACCCACTGTGGTGCGAACTGTTCCGAGCCGCGAATTTTCAGAGTGACACCTCTGCGCAAATCAAAC
>JAGQQP010000126.1 GCA_020426085.1 Planctomycetaceae bacterium
AACATAAAGTAGTTTTTAAACCGATCATACTCAAAAGACGGCCCTGTTGTACTCATGTTTAAACAGTAATGGTCGGCAGTGTCAGAATTGGTTTCTTCAGTTCAACTTTACCATTTTTCCTGAATCAAACCATCAAAAAATAAAAAACGCCGCTTTCCCGGGTAAGGGAGAAGCGGCGTTTCTAATGTAAGTCACAAAAAGACTAAGGTTTGCTTTTCAGCTCGAAAGTAAAGTTATTTTCCTCACCCGCTTTAACCTGAGCTGTCATCTCACTTTTTTTGGGGTCGGCATATTTAAGAGGAATCAGTGACTTGGGAGTCTGATTGACCGGTTGATTAGGGTCAAACGCCGATGTTTCATAACTCTCAATTGAGACAAGATGATGGCCTACCTGAGCACCATCACCGCTTGTAATGGTCATTAATTCGAAGGTCCCGTCCTCGTTAATCTTTCCCAAAGCCATTCGTCCGGTTGTCCCCTTATCTTTATCGGGAGTGAACTGAACGTTGCCTTTCGTCAGAGGCTTGCCATCCATGGTCACGACTCCAGTTACCGGAGCTAATGGAGGGGTGTCATTCGGGCCTCCGCTACAGCCGGGAAGGGAAAAGCAAACTAACACAATCGGAATCAGTTTCTGTAAAGTTGAACGCTCCATCATTACTCTCCCAGCACTTGACCATCAGCCATACTGCCACGATAGCGCCAGTTGTTGATGTCAATGTTTTCGCTGATAAAACCAACACCACCGTCGGCACTCAGCATATGAACTCCGCCCACGTGTTGCGAACTGAAAGGCAGAATCGTCCAGTCACTTGCATATGCATTCTTTGGAAAGACCTGGTTTGGTCCGTACCGCATGACTTTGACGGCACCACTGCCTTCCAGGGTGATTCCGCGTACCCAGGGGCTGCAGCGATTGTCATAGCATGCTCCATTTGATCCCCAACCCACATCAGACATGATCGAAGGTCGAAATTCACCAAAGATAAACGTATTGGAAGACCCATCGGTGATATCCCGCATCCGGGTATTGCTGTTTGGCCAGAAGATACCTCTCTGATTTGTCGGCAGACTGGTACTGTTTCTGATTCCCACCTGGGAACCAGTCGAAGCATAACCGCCAACACCCAGATAGTTTGTGATCGCTTTCTTGGTACTGGTATTCCAGCCTCGGTATCCGTGTTCGGAAATAACCATTTCTCCTGAATAGGAGGGACACAGATAGGTCGGAATAATATTCGCCGCCAGTCCGACATTCGCAGGGTTGGCATAACTCAGTTTAAAATCAAACTGGTTATAGAGATTCGCCATATCCATGAAAGGCAGAATCATCACCATTGGCCCCATGCTATTGAGCTGTGGGTTATCGGAAGAGCTCGCCGTAAAAGTCCAGCCGATTCCACCGGGAGGAAAGCAGGAATGTGTTTCATGGTAATTGTGTAATGCCAGCCCGATCTGTTTCAGATTGTTTTTACACGTTGAACGACGGGCGGCTTCGCGAGCCTGCTGAACTGCAGGCAACAGAAGTGCAATTAAAATTGCGATGATTGCAATCACGACTAATAATTCAATCAGCGTGAAACCACGCCTCTTAGACCGAGTGCTGTCTATCATCCTAAAGACTCCTAAGGTGATAACAAAATAAAAATAAATTCAGGCTGCATGCATACCGTGCGCATCACAACTCTGATAACAACTCTACGAGATTAAAACTCTGGCGGGAGCAAGGGGATAAAATGATTCAGGAGGCGGATGGGAAGGTTATTTTCATCTATATATACTAGAAGGTGTTCAGACTGAAAGCAAATCTAAGTCTGCTCAAGTTATTAAACCAGGATTCGGGAGATCTGTTTCGAAACAAAGTTAATTCCCAAAGAAATTATATCCTGTGCTTTATAGACCCACTCTGTTGGTAAATATGCGTCAGGATCTTAAGAATTTCGTTTTTTTCTTTAAATTCCTGGTTGAGAAGATCTGATTTGAGGTCAGCCTTTTCTAAACAATCAAAAGTATTGTGTAATTCTCTCCGGCATGGTTTCAAGCAACTCAAGCCAGAAAGCTTCATTAATAAAAAAAGCCCGTCAACCTGACAGAGGTTAACGGGCAGAAAGAATTCAATAAGCAATTAGCTTGCAGTTTAACTTTATTGGACCGAAGCTCATCAATTGAGAGTCGCTACAGTGAACTATGTTACGATCTAGAATTCACCAATAATTTCACCTTCTGAAATGGTTCCCAAGGCAGCCCAGGTACGAACACTCATGTTCTCACTCAGAAACCGTACCGTACCATCGCCTAATAAAACATGAGCACCACCAGTATGCATGCTGCTGATGGTCCAGGCATAATTACCGTTGATGATATATTCGGTATCGTTAGTGTAGCGATCTACTCTGGCAACAATATGAGCAATTTCTGTACTTGCTGAACCAACCCAGAGTGCTCCATTCGGAGTTCCATTGGTTGTCTTTTCGCCGATATGAATCGTATTAGAGAGCCCATCGGTATAATCGCGAATTCTACGTTTTGAGTTTTCGTAGAAAGAAGCAGGGATATCTGCAGTGTCTGCTGCATTTGCTGCACTACGTGTGCCCACATAGTTCGATTTACCATAACCACTGATCTCGGTATTGATCCCCCCCATAGGATCGGAGGGGCAATTATACACGGTAATCGTCGTTTTCGCTAAAGGTGGATTACCAGTGGTCGCCATGGCGGGCACGCCATACCAGCGGACGTTTGTGGAAGTTGCCGTAGTATCAAAAGCACCGGAGGCACTGATCTGATTATATAAATTTGCCTGATCGAGAAAGGGTAAAATCATAGTCCCGAAACCCAGCAGACTTGATTCAACTCGACCGGGAGGAAATACGCGGTGTGTGTCGTGGTAGTTATGCAAAGCCAAACCGATTTGCTTCAGATTATTTTTACAGGAACTGCGTCGGGCTGCTTCACGAGCTTGTTGTACCGCGGGCAAGAGTAAGGCGATCAGAATCGCAATAATCGCGATCACAACCAATAGCTCAATCAGAGTAAATCCTCTTCTTCTTTTAACCGATCCAGTGAAATTCATCATTCTGCTCCTGATACAAAAGTACGGGTAGAGGAACTCAAGCCCGCTCGAGCAGCCGGCGGCGAAGATATTCCCATAAAAATATCCTGAATTCTAAACGCATGTGTTTATAATGTAAAATTAATTACCACAACTAATTAAATTTTACTTATTTTTGAACAGCCAAAACTTATCTACAGTAATAGCAGGTATTTACTTAAATTCGAGTAGGAGTCAAATCGCTCAGAACGCGTTAAAAGAAACCTTAATACAGTTACACAATACATTTAAGATTAGGCATATGTTTGCCATTTCTTAATTTGATTGCGATTGATTCGGCATGAGCCAGTATTCAAAGAACTGATACATCTGCTCATTGGACTGAGGATTCGGGGCGTGCTTTTCGCGGTTGGTCATCGCCACGCGGTTTTCGTAACCCAGGAAACGATTCACGGCGATTGTGTGGTTCAAAGCCCGCCACTGTTTTGGCTGATCTTCAGAACCACCCGATACCAGAAAGGGGCGGGGGGCCATCAAAGCATGTAGTTCGTGGAGATCGTGTCCCTCTTTGATGAGCTCTTTATATAAACCAGTGCGGGGATTCTCTTTGGTCGGCAAACCGCGTTTGCGAAAATCAGGCCCTTCATAGCCTAGATACCAGGGTTCCCAGTAATTGACACTGGGACGGCTTTCGTCAAACACGATTCCTCCATCCGACCAGGCGGCACACGCAAATTTGTCGTACAGACAGGAAGCGAACATCGCCCATTTACCACCATAGGAATGACCGACAATTCCAATCCGGTCAGGATCGACTTCTTTTCGATTTGCCAGTATATGAAAGGCATTCGCTGCGCCATACGCCAATGCAGAGAGTGGCTGAATTACAGCCTGTTCCCGATTGGGGTAATAGAGTGAGTAATCATGGCCGACAGAAAATGTCACGAATCCCCGTTTTGCCAGTTGTAGCGCAAAGTCACGATTCTCTCCCTTCAGGCCGACTCCTGTCTCCGGTTCATAATAGACAACCAGAACAGCAGGCCTGCTGTGATCCGGTTTTGCTCCTGGGGGAATTAACAGATAACCGGTATTAGGATGTCCCGGCGCAATATCAAAACGGACCGTGTATTGAGTGAGTCCTTCCCGTTCTTCCTGTTTCAGGTACTCCACTTTGGGATGTTCATTGACCGGAGGCCAGGCGCCCATTTTCTGATGCCAGGTCTTCAGAATTTCCTGTCGGCGTGCCTGCCAGTCTTCTCGTGTCTTCACGGGACGACCATCATAGAATTTCAATGGGCTTTGATAATTGCCCAGATCACCTTTGAAATCTTCCGTGGGTGTGAAGTAGGGTGCAATCTGCTTCCAGAGTTTCTGTGCTTTTTCCGAATCGGGGCTCTTTGATTTCTCACCCGCGTCAGAGCAGGGGATACAAACCAACAAAAACATGCACACGATTCCACAGTAACTCACAGATTTCATCTCTCGATACTCCACTGAAGCATGTCTATTGGGCGATTTATTAATAGATCAAAAACTCACAGACATATCTTAACCTGACAAAACAGCAAAAGAAACCACTCCCGTCACGAACTGGATTACTTTTGAAAAGTGCCGTTATCTCCATCCTGAAGTTTGTGATGCGACCGAATCATTTCGATTGATTCGGCTGCAATCGAGGAAACGGTACCAATTCCGGGACAGACCTCAAAGTCACTTTCAACCAGCAAGGCCAGCTTCTCCAATGCCCGTTTTTCGTTGAGATACCCTAAAGAATAAGCAGCATCGCCGCGCACTCCTGCAGAATTGTCAGTCAGCAAACTGAATAACACGTTTACTCCATGTCGATAATCTTTTGTCCGCCGATCCAGGTAATCCAGCGAATGACTCAGACCCTCCGCCGCAATCCCCCGACAACTGTCTGCTTCCCGGTGGTCCCAGTCAGTGACAACTTCAGCCGAGGGACCATTCAATGCAATCTCACAGAATCGCTCTGTCAAAATCCGGGCAGCATCTACACTCAGTTTATCAATCCATTTGAGTGCATATAAAACATGGTAATGAATTCTGATTTCAGAATGCTTCGACAGTAACTTCAGTAATTTTTTGAGAACCTGATCTCCTCCAATCGAGCCGATTGCACTTCCACAGAGTCCTGGTAAAGAGGAATCCCGGGAATACAATCCCTGAAATAGAATCGGCAGGGACTTTACAACTTCAAATTCTCCAAAAATGCACACAGCAACCTGCTGACTTTCAGAATCGAGCTGATTAAATCGATCGAGTACATGTTTGATAGACTCAATCTGCAACTTACGAAAAACGCGTTCTGCTTTTACGAAATTGATGCCCGACTCTGTCTGTTGAGGGATCTTCTCTGCAAAAAACGTTTTCAATAACTGGCGATCGTTGAGTGAACTCATATCAGCTAACGTTTTTAAAACGGATGAAACAGGCCCCGGTCTAATCTTAGACATGCCGTTCGCAAATTAATCCGGTCGGCATACACATTCACTTTGATTCCGATATAATAGAGTTCGATTGGTTTCATGAGAAACAAATTTGAATCATTTTATCACATTTCACTATATGCAAAGGATACAACAACATGCTGCGACTCCTGTTTTCCTTACTGCTGACAGTCTCATTTGCCTCTTCTGCGATATTCGCAGCCGACAAACCAAAGAACCCTCCGCCAACCCAGGCAGATGTCTCTTACGGTCCTTCCAAGATGAACAAGCTCGATTTCTGGCAGGCAGAAGGAGACGGTCCACGCCCGCTTTTGGTTTACATTCATGGTGGTGGCTGGATTGGCGGCGATAAAGACCGGATTCGAAACATTCAGCCTTTTCTTGACAAAGGGATTTCCTTTGCTTCGATCAATTACCGCTTAACGGGTGAAGCGTCGCTTCCCGCTCCCGTGCATGATGCCGCTCGCGCCATTCAGTTCATTCGTTCCAAAGCCGGTGAATGGAACATTGATAAAGAACGGATCGCTTTAACCGGCGGCAGTGCCGGCGCCTGCACATCCATGTGGCTTTTATATCATGACGATATGGCTGATCCCCAATCCAAAGATCCCGTCCTGCGGGAATCGACCCGTGTGACAGCAGCAGCCGTAGGAGGTGGGCAGACTTCGATTGATCCGAAAGTCATCGAACCCTGGCTGGGCCCCAACGTCCTCAAACATGCGATGATCTATAAATCGGTTGGCGGAAAAAGCATGGAAGAGGTGATGAAGAACTATGAGCAGCACGAAGCACTCTATAAAGAGTTCTCACCTTACAATCACCTGACTGCAGATGATCCTCCACTCTTGATGACATACGGCAATAACATGAAGCTGCCTTCAGAAAACGCAGGTCATGGAATCCACCATCCCGTGTATGGCGTCAAAATGAAAGAGAAAGCGGACAAAGTGGGAACCGAGTGTCACCTGTTGATTCCCGGAGTCTCCAAGTCTAAAAAATATGCGACTTCAGATGAGTTTCTGATGGACAAGCTTTTGAATAAAGATTCCTGAGCCTGGCCCTCAATACAACCCAGAACACAGAGACGAAGCTACTGATTTCGTCTCTGTGTTTTTTTATTTACTGCAAGCGTTCTCACTGCTCAAACAGTTCTGCCGCCAGGTGTGGATCTGACAAGTCCAACTGATACATGATCTGATTGTAATCATAGCGCGGCGTCTTGACTTCATTTCCAGAAAACAGGGTGGTATAGGTCCCTTCAAAGTAAATCAGACGTCCTTTCTCCTGTGCAAACAGGGGGTGCTGCTTCGGATTATAAAAACTGTATTTGTCATGCGTGACAATCTTCCGTCCCCATTTCCACGGCCCCAGCGGACTCGCCGCTTCGGAATACCAGATTTCTCCCAGCACGGAAGTACCGAATTTCTGTAACCCGATCATCGTCCATTTTCCCCGGTACTCGTTCCAGGCAACCGAACTGTTCTGAATCTCGATCCTCTTCATTGTTTCAAGATCACGCAGCTGGAAATATTGCTCCTGTTCTTCTATCTGTCCCTGTTCGATCAGATTTTTCTCCAGGTCACTCGTTAAGGGAGGCACATTCTTCCGCCACTCATAGCGTAACTTCCCCGCATCATCCCGATCCACTTTCCAGTTTTTGGTTTCTGTTCCTGATTTCAGATAGGAATAGGTCTCATACTGTTTCAAATCAGCCAGATCATCAGGACTCGCCGGAACGCGAATCAGCGGAGCTGCCAGTCCGAATAAAATATAGTCATGCCCTCCCATTTCATATTTCATCGGATGCCCAACCGGGTAGAGCAGGGCATTGAAATCAAATACCTGTCGCTTTTCAAATTTCTTCTGCTCATCATTAAATTCGACCAGACCTCGTTCATAGACGGTCAGAAAATCCTTAATCTTGACATATTTCGCAAACAGTCGTTCGTTTCCCTGTACGTCATGTAACACCACCAGACCATCAATCCAGGTGGGCCCTGGTCCGGGCATATCACATGTTTTTTTTGCAAAGCCATTCTGGTCCAGAAAATAATTCAGATTGATGCCTTGTTGAATCGGCAGTTCTCCCCGATCGGGTAAATCTGAAACCGCACCGGGAACGGAAAAATTCCCCAGCGGGTATCCGGGCTGATTGGTATCTCCCCAGAACCAGTACACCCGATCTTTGAACCTGACATTCACAACGCTGTCTGAGCCAAGCACTTTCCCATTCAACACAGGCTGTGCAATGGGGATCTCTGCCCCTGTCAGCAGACTGTCTCGATAAATTCCTTCTCCCGTGATGCGATATAACCGTTCGGCGAGATTGCCCCGCTTCATTTCCAGAACGGTTTTTCCTCCGGGAATGACTTTGATTTTTTTCCCGTGATATCCAAACCCGTCAGCAGGAAATTCATATCCGTGACTGCGAACAGAAAAGAAGACTTCCTGATTCATTAACCCGGGCTCATTGATCGCAACGATGCCGTTACTGTCCGTAACATATAGAATCTGATTGACCGTTTTCAGTTCGACCAGGGGAATGCCTCGCTTCGATTCGGAATCAATCACCTGCAACTGAAAATATTCTGCGGCTAGAATCAGCCGAGGCACTCCCAGCAGCAACAGGAACAGTAGACTTTGATGAGCTTTCATAAGAATTCCTGATTATTGAGCGTCAATGCATACGCACTCTGAACAATCACATCTCTTCATTTATCACTTCCAACTGGCAGATTAGCCACGATATACTTAAGATAATTACAAAAACAATCAAACTGATTTTCCCGCTATCATTCCTACCTGATCCCCGATCTTATTCTTGACGGCCTTAAACATCATGAACATGCAACGACGACGTTTTTTAGAGCAGTGCGGCATCTATGGAACAGGAATCTTCAGCCTCGATTTTCTGCTGGCATTAGAATCGCGATCCTGTTCTGCTGCAGAACCGCGTGAGCTGTCTGCGGATATTGTCATCATCGGAGCAGGTTTGGGCGGTTGTGCTGCTGCCCTGGCTGCCTGCCGAAATGGTGCGCGTGTGATTCTTACCGAACCGACAGACTGGATTGGCGGCCAGATTTCTCAACAGGCCGTTCCACCCGACGAACACAAGTGGATCGAGTCATTTGGGCGTACCGAATCTTATGCAAAACTGCGAACACTGATTCGAGAGTATTATAAACAACACTATCCGTTAACAAGCAAAGCCCGACAGACAGCGAATCTGAATCCAGGCAATGGTTCGGTGTCCCGTATCTGCCACGAACCGAAAGTCGGGATCGCGGCTCTGCAATCAATGTTAGCTCCCGCCGTCAGCAGTGGCCAATTGACGCTGCTACTCAATACAGAGCCTCTCTCCGCTGAGGTATCGGGGGATAAAATCAATTCTGTCACCTGCCAGACACTGGGGTCAGGACATCCCGTCACTCTGCAGGCTGAATACTTCATTGATGCCAGCGAAGAAGGGGATCTGCTTCCGTTAACCAAAACAGAATATGCTCTCGGTGCAGAATCCCGAACCGAAACGGGAGAGCCACATGCTCCTGAAAAAGCCAATCCTCAGAACATTCAGTCGTTCACGCATTGCTTCGCCATCGACCATCTGGCAGGGGAAGACCACACCATTGACAGACCTCAGATGTACGATTTCTGGAAAGATCAT
>JAGQQP010000127.1 GCA_020426085.1 Planctomycetaceae bacterium
TGGCCTGGGGCTGGTGATGATCGGCGGGATCGCATTAGGCGCATTGATCCTGCTGCTGGTACTACTGAGAATCTACAGAGCCATTCCTGTCAAACGCCGTTAAATCAAAGTGAAGCAGGGCAGGGGCCTTGCAAAAAGCAGCCCGGGATCAGATCAGATCCAGCTTCTTATGGCGGCGTTGAGGAGGACGCGAACATTCATCGCAGATTCCGTAGACTTCGAGGCGGTGCTCGTTCATGCGGAAGTTAATCTGATCTGCGAGCTTTTCCAGGATCTCGGCGATCTCTTCATTATGGAATTCAAATAGTTCGCCGCAGCTTTTGCAGATAAAATGGTCGTGTTGAGGATAGCCGTAATCGTGCTCGTAGACGTCCCTGTCGTTGGTTCGTGCGACTTTACGCAGCAGACCCGCGTCTTCGAGTGAGCTCAATGTCCGATAGACGGTAGAGCGGCTCACGCGACGTCCGGTTTTCTGCAGTTTCATGCGCTCAACCAGCTGGTCTGCATCGAAGTGTTCATGGGACGAGAAAACTTCAGCAACGATTAACTCTCGTTCCTGTGTCAGTCTCATTCCCTTTGTGGCCAGGTACTCCCTGAATTTCTCAGTCGGAGAAACAGCGATTTCCAGGCTTTCAAAATTGAGCACGGTCTATCTCTTTCTCATCTAATTTCTCTACTACGACATCAACGTGGTTTATTCCGAATCAGAAATCTGATCCAGCAGACGGCTCAAAGCTGCATCCAGCTTCTCATCCGTATCATAAGTTCCATCGTCAATCGCCGCCTTGATTTGTGCTAACCGTTCTGCACGCATATCGGAGTTGTTCGTCATTTCGTCCAGCATTCGACCTGCAGAAGAAATCTCAAGTTCATCCTGAGGAGAAGAGATCGGCTTCGAAGCAGGTGTCTGTTTGAAGTTGGTATTGCTCGGACCGATCTGCTTACTGATAGGCAGAGATCCGGAAATAGAACTGGTGCCGTTAACATCCATGGCGGCATTCCCCCTGTCACGTGGTCCTGAACCTGTCGAGATAGAATTCTCCCGACTGTTAGTTACTGTATGAGGTTCATGATATCGTAAGACGGGGGATCGATTCAACTGGTAGTCTGCAGTCATGGCCAATTCTTTCATTGAATTCACTGAATTTCCAGTGTTTTTGCCACTTAATGAAGCAAAAGAACACCTGTTTTCAGATAGTCATCAATATTGAATGTAGAATGGCTTCCTGCACATCCTCCAGCTCAATGGAGTTAAAACGAGTATTAGGCTTATATGTAAGACATGTTCCTATGTCTTTACGGCCTCAATCGTTGAGGGGAGTCTGAACCTTAATTCCATCGACTGACCAGATAGCAAAAGTTTAACTTCTGACCCGGAAATCATTTGAACCTGACAGGACTCAACCGCTGGTATCAATTATGCCGATTATGCGGCGCAGGAAAAAACGGTCTGTGTCTCAGGTAACACTTTTTCTGGTTAAGTCTTTTGGTAGAAAGAGTTTCAGCTGATCGCCTATCCCCGGGCATAAGGGCCGGTGGCAATCCCCTGGTACTGTTCCAGGCCCGCCTGTAACGCGGCGCGGACCGCAGGGGCAACCCGTTCGATCTGGGCTCGGCTGATATCCAGATGCGTGCAGGCCCGCAGGGTGGAATTCCCCATCGCTCCGATTCCGACCCCTTCTTTTTTGAGGGCCGCTGCCAGCTGCATCGCATTTCCCAACTCCGGATGGACGTCAAAGAAGACCAGGTTGGTCTCTGTATTCGCAGGATTGATGGAGATTCCTTCGATCTCGGCCAGTTGTTCGGCGAGGAAACGCGCGTTGTCGTGGTCTTCCTGCAGACGTTCGATATTGTTTTCCAGAGCATAAATACAGGCTGCTGCGACAATGCCCGCCTGTCGTAACGCACCGCCGAAGATTTTACGGGAACGGCGGGCGTGGGTGATTGCTTCCTGAGAACCGACCAGGATCGACCCCATCGGGCAACCCAGTCCTTTGGAGAAGCAGATGGAAATCGTATCCAGCGGGGCGCAGATCTCTTTGATCGAATAGCCGCCGGCAACAGTGGCGTTAAAGATGCGTGCGCCATCCATGTGAGTTTTCAGGCCGTTCTCGTGTGCCCAATTGCAGATGTCCGTGAGCTGATCGAGCGGGTAGTAGTGCCCGCCTCCTGCATTGGTCGTGTTTTCCACGCATAAAAGTCGAGTGCGGGCCAGGTGTTGATCATTAGCGCGAATCTTACCTCGAAGCCCTTCTACAGTCAGCATGCCTCTCTCACCGGTCAATGTGCGACAGCTGGCGCCACTTAGAATCGCGGGAGCGCCCCCTTCGAAGATGGCGATATGACCGAGTTCGTGAATCAGCAGTTCATCGCCGGGCAGGCAGTGCGCCCGCAGACCCATCTGGTTCGACTGCGTTCCCGAGCAGGCGAAGACGGCGGCTTCCTTGCCCAGCATCTCGCAGATCATGGCTTCGAGCCGATTGACGGTCGGATCTTCTCCATTCATGTCATCGCCCAGCTCTGCAGAGATCATGGCCTGCAGCATCTCGGGGGTCGGTCTGGTTTTCGTATCACTGCGAAGGTCGATGAAAGACGAACTGTCTGAATCCACGGCTGGTTTCCTTGTCATTCGTTGCTGTTGTGCTGTATTGAGTGCTGTATTTCAGAAGCGAACGGAAAATGATCTCTCCTGAGTTCAGGTTTTGGGAGCGGCTATCTGCAGGTCATTGATGGAAAGAAAACTGTTGAGGCTGCCTGAGCGAAAGCCCTGGAGGTCGAGTGTGACATTCCGAAACCCTAGCTGCAGGAAATGATCTGAAATCTGTGTGAGCGCCGAGGGAGTGGTCAGTTTGGGGATCTCGTTCAGGGGAACTTCAATCCGCGCCAGTTCATTGGGTTCCAGGCGAACGCGGAGTTCCCGGATTTCGAACTGATTACGGAGAAACTGTTCGCCTTGATCGATTCTCTGGACCCGTTCTTCCGTGACTTCCACTCCATAGGCGATGCGACTGGACAGGCAGGGGTGAGCCGGTTTATCCCAGATCGGGAGTTCCCAGTGATGCGCCAGGGCGCGAACGTCTTCTTTTGTGAATTCCGCTTCGATCAACGGGCTGCGAACATGGTGATTGGTCGCAGCCTGCATTCCGGGACGATGATCGCCGCGGTCATCCAGATTGGCACCGTTGACCAGGGTGGCGGATTCCCATTCTGTACCCGCGATGGATTGACTGAGTATCTGATACAGTTCTGTTTTACAGAAAAAGCAGCGGTTCGGGGCATTGGCCCGGTACTCCGCGGTTGCAAATTCCGAGGTCGAAACCAGGCGATGCGGAAGACCGATCAGTTCAGCCAGGTGGATCGCTTCTTCTTTTTCGCCGGAGGCCAGACTGGGACTGACAGCAGTCGCCGCCTGTGCATGGTCGCCGCGTGCCAGGTACGCCGCTTTGGCAACCACGGTACTGTCTACCCCGGCAGAAAAAGCGACGATAATCCGGTCCATACTCGCCAGAATCTCATGCAGGCGTGTGGATTTCCGGGATAATTCTGCGGTCAGGGGCATGGTCAAAAAGTGAAGTATATAGAAGAGGTTATCAGAAATTCATGCGATTTGACTGTATTATAGACAACCCGGGGAGTCATTGTCTTGGAACTTCAGGCGAAAAATATGTGATTCCCCGTCAAGACAGCCAAAAAGGAACGAATTCGGCGGAGAGAAGGGAGGTTCAGTTAATAAGGGATTGGTGTCGACTGCCTCGGGATCTGCGATTCATCGCATTCGGAGCTTTTTTCTCATTCCCGCGACCATTATACTGAAACCTGTGAAAACGGAGTGCAGTCTCAATCTGTTTAAATCGGGTTGATGCTGACAATTAAGAAAGAGCTGTCTGATTGAAGAATGTCTCATTCAGTCAGAATGTTTCTCCTGCGTCCTCCCGTATGTGGCGGAGCAGGGGAGCCGCGTTGAATTACGCAATCCACCCTGTTTCAAAACTAAGAGGAAAGTTATGTCATATCGGTCCGTTCAGATTACTCGATTCCTCCTGGCTCTGGTTCTGTTCTCCGGAATACTCACTGCCACCTGTCAGGCGGCGAAGCTGACTTCAGAGCAACGCAAGGAACTGGCTTCGATCAAACGGAACCTGACTAAAGTGGCAACGCTGATTCGTCAGAAAAAATATGATGAAGCCAAAACACTGACCGATGAAGAGGAAGCCAAACTCGACAAGCTGGCTCAGGACGCGATGATTCCGGAAACCGATCCCGTCATGGTCAGTACTAAAAAATTGATTAGTACCCGCCGCTCCGTACTCGAAAAAGCCATGGGCGGGGGAGGGGGGACCCCGGGGGCGAATAAAGTAATCAGTTTTGAATCTCAGATCGCGCCGATCCTGAATGAGAAATGTGTGAACTGTCACGGATCTCAGCGTGCGAGTGCCAATTTGAAATTAGACACATTTGCTGATATGCGAAAAGGGGGGCGCAGTGGTCTGCTGCTGGTACCGGGGAATCCGAAAGCCAGTCTGATGGCTCTCAAGTTGATCGCGCCGGACAATCAGCGGATGCCGAAAAACGCACCGGCTCTGGAACAGGATCAGATTGAATTGATCGCCAAATGGATTCAGGAGGGGGCCCGTTTTGATGGTGAGAAAGAGACCGATCCCGTTGGTGCTTCAGCGAAAGCAAAAAAGAACCCCGTGAAAGTCGAGATGGCGACAGGAAACGAAAAAGTCTCATTCATGGAAGACATTGCTCCCTGGATGCTCGATTTCTGTATGCGTTGTCACAGCGGCAATAATCCGTCCAGTGGATTCTCAGTCGTGACCTTTGAAGATATTCTGCGCGGCGGTGATACCGGTGAAGTGATTGTACCTGGGAAGCCGGACGAAAGTCGTCTGTGGCATCTGGTCGGTCTGCAGGATCCAATCAAAATGCCTCAGGGACAGGCATTACTGAAACGAAAAAATGCCAACGATCTCAAAACCTGGATCGAGGAAGGGGCCAAGTTCGATGGCAAGAATGCCAAAGGCAACTTGCGGGAAATGGTGCCAACCGAAGATGAGAAACGGATGGCAGAACTCGCGAATCTCTCACCGGAAAAATTTGCAGATCTGCGTCGGGAAACACTGGAACCGACCTGGAAACGCGCACTCAACAATGAGAAACCGGAACTGCTCGAGACCGATGATTTTATTTTCTACGGTAATGTCAGCACGGATCGTCTGAAGCAGATCAGTGGCTGGGCAGAAACTCAGGCAGACAGTTTACGAAAACTGTTCAATGAAAAACAGAAACCGCTCTGGCGCGGTAAGCTGGCAGTTTTTGTAGTCAAAGATCGATTTGGTTACTCCGAGTTCAATCAGACCATTGAAGACCGTCAGGTAGACGCCGCTACCACCTGGCATTCCAAAGTGACACCAACATTTCTGGATGCCTATCTGGTTCTGCAGGATGTCGGCGATGAAGCGACCGTGGACTCCCCGGGTTTGCAGACCAACGTTGTTGCAGGAGTGACCAATGCAGCAATCCAGCGTGGAGAAGGGGAGGTGCCGATGTGGTTGTCTCGCGGTCTCGGAATGCTGTTGGCGGCAAACGGTTCATCCGGTCAAAAGTATTTCGAGTCATTACGACAGGAAGCGCTCAATGCGGCTCCCAAAGTGACACGCCCCGAACAACTGGTGATGGAAGGAACCTTTTCACCTTCCGAAACGACGGCGGTCGGGTTCACTCTGGTCGAGTTCCTGATCAACAACGGGGGGCCACAAAAAATGGCGCTGCTGTTGAAGGAATTCAAAGCGGGAACCGCAGCTCCTGCCGCATTGCAGAAAGTTTATGGCACCAATCTGCGGGCACTGGCAACAGCCTATGCCAGGACTCTCCGACCCGGTAAGCTGAATTAGGATTCCTGTGAATCGGAATCAGACAGAAAAGCAGGGGGGCTCGTTTCCTGATTTTGGAAATGAGTACCAGCCCTGTGATTCTGCGGCCAGTCCGCTATAATCAACGGCCTTGAGTGTCTCGTATTGAAGAGTGTGACCAGGGCTCGTAAAACCCATGATGGATGTAAATATTATTGGCGGCGGAGTGATCGGGCTTTCGATTGCTTATGAACTGGCAAAGCAGGGCCTGCAGGTTGCCGTCTTTGATCGTCAGCAGTTCGGCCAGGAAGCCTCCTGGGCCGGTGCCGGCATGCTGCCTCCCGCAAAACTCGAATGTGCCACCACTCCCGGAGGACAACTGCGGGCAGCCAGCCAGCCTTTGTGGCCCGATTGGTCGCGTCGACTGCAAGAGGAGTCGGGCATTGATAACGGCTATCTGAATTGTGGTGGCCTGCATGTCGCTCTGTCTGAAGATGTGACTGACTGGCAGAGTTATGTTGAGGACTGGCGCAAAACCGGGGCCGTTGTTGAAGAACTGGATTCGGTTGCCTTGCGCGAACAGGCACCGTTTTTAAGTGAGCAGATTCAGTCCGGAATCTATCTGCCTGAAATGGGACAGGTTAGAAATCCGCGACATATGAAAGCATTGCTGTCGGCATGTGCTCAGCAAGGAGTCTCACTGCATGCAGGGAGTCCTGTTGTCGGGTTTGAAAAGGCAGGGGAGCGCATCACGGGAGTCCAGACTCCTTCCGGAGTGCATCAGGCGGGGCAAACCGTAATTGCCGGAGGCGCCTGGTCTCCTGAAGTACTCAGTCGACTGGGAATTCAATGTGAGCTGATCCCCGTGCAGGGACAGATCGTTTTACTGTCGATGCCGCGCCTTCCATTCTGCCAGGTGATTGAATCGGGGCGCCGCTATCTTGTGCCACGCAGTGATGGAAAAATTCTGATCGGCTCCACAGAAAAACAGGCCGGCTTTAATAAACAGAATACGGCAGAAGGAGTCGCAGGTTTAATTGCGTTTGCGCAGTCTGTCGTTCCGGGCTTGAAGGAAGCGACATTCGAACGCGCCTGGGCAGGTTTACGACCAAAATCGATTGACAGCCTCCCGTATCTGGGGCGTGTTGATGGTTACCAGAACCTGATCATGGCCGCCGGACATTACCGGGACGGGTTACAGCTTTCGCCGATCACGGCAAAGTTGATTCGGCAATTGATCTGTGAGGAAGAATTGTCGATCTCACTGGAACCGTTTTCCTGCCGCCGCGGCATTCAATTTGATTAAGTTATCTTCCACCAGGAGAGATCCCCTTGAGAGCTGTTGTGCAAAGAGTATCCCGCGCGAGTGTGACGGTGAATGGTGAAATTACGGGAGAAATCGAGCAGGGGTTTCTGGTATTGCTGGGTGTAGAACAGGGTGATACACAGGATGATGTCATTTATCTCGCTCCCAAGGTCGCTGGTCTGCGTGTCTTTGAAGATGCGGACGGAAAAATGAATCTGTCGCTGTCCGATGTGAATGGGAAAATGCTGGTCGTGAGTCAGTTCACACTGCTGGGAGACTGTCGCAAGGGACGCCGTCCCAGTTTTGTGAATGCAGCGCGACCCGAACAGGCGAATGAATTGTATCAGAGTTTCGTGGCGGAAGTTCGTGGTCAAGGTATCCCGGTCGAAACGGGACGCTTTCAGGAACATATGGATGTGGAACTGGTCAACGATGGCCCAATCACACTGCTGTTGGACAGTAAGAAGCAGTTTTAACTGCAAATCCGTAATGGCGACTTTCTGACAGAGACGCCCTGCTTTTCTATTTTGAAAAAAGGACCTCAATTCGCTTGATGTCCGATATTTCCGGTCAAAATTCTGGTCTTTCCGTTACGCTCAATTTTGGCCTATAATCCCCTTCCCTTGAATTCATGAAAAATCGGGGGAGTGTGAGCAGGGGAGAGGGCCAACCCCGAAATCTTCTCATGGATGACCCGAAATAGACAGGATGTCGCGATGTGGTTTGATTTGCTGATAGTTGGAATACTGATTTACGCTGTCTGGAAAGGTGCCTCGAAAGGCGTCGTCTGGCAGCTGGCCGCAATCGCAGCGCTGGTGCTCTGCTTTGCGTTTGCCGAATCACTGTCCCTGCAACTGGCTCCTTTGATCAACGTGAAACCACCACTCAATCGCTGGATCGCGATGCTGGTGATTTACATTGTCTTCTCATTTATCTCGTTTACTTTGGCGCGCAGTTTGAAGACCGCCATCGATTCGTTGAAATTCAATGAGTTCGACCGCCATCTGGGCGCTGTGCTGGGGTTCCTGAAAGGCGTCCTGTTTTCGTTGTTCCTGACGTTCTTTCTGATTACTATTTCCGAAACGGCCCGGGCCACCGTACTGGAGTCGCGCAGCGGATATGCGGCAGCAGTGATCCTGAATGAAATGGCACCCGTGATGCCGGAAGAGTTGCATCACATTCTGGATTCTTGTCTGGCCAAACTGGATTATCCTGGAATCGAACTTCACGATCATAATGACGATGATCTGTTTAGTGATGACCACGACCACGATCATTCCGGAGATCACAATCCATTTCCACCCGGTTCGAATGATCTCCCGAATCCCTTCTTTGAAAAAGAGGGGAGCGGTAGTCCAGACATCAGAACGACGAAGCAGGATTCTTTACTGAAGCAGATCCTGAAAAGTATTCCCAGCTATCTGAAAAGCGAACTTGAGGATAAAGTCATTGAAGCCTACAACGCGACCGCTCCCGAAGATCGGGAACAGTTCGCCAGGGAACTGCAGTCGCGGATTCCCGGTGTGTTAAGAAATGTGGCAAACGAATGGCAGGACGGGCAGCCCCAGACATCGCTTCCAGCTGACAATTCTCTGTTTGGAGCGAACGGGGGACAGCCGACTGCTGAGATGCAGGGGATCGCTCAGGAGCGAACCAAACTCCTGCGGGATATCGCCGCCGTCTATTCCGATTACCCGGAAGCACAGAACTCGCTGATTGAAGAGTTTGAATTCACACTGACGGGACTGCCAGATCAGGTGGTCCTGGCAGCTCTGAAAGACTGGCGAGCAGACCTGTTATTGAACGGGGGAGACCCCGATCCGAAAACGGATGTGACGACACCATTGGATACACGTATTCTGCGTCAGCTGGAACTGCAAAAGGTGCCTTTGAATTCACTGGGATCTGCGTTGCAGGATCGGATGCGTGAAGCACAGCGCAGATGATTAATTAAAGCGGGATTCGAGTCAGCTTTCAGCGTCAGAGTGATCCTGAAAGCTGAGAGGCTTTGAGTGTCAATT
>JAGQQP010000128.1 GCA_020426085.1 Planctomycetaceae bacterium
CGCAACGAAACCACACTGCCTACCCAGAGTCTGTTTCTGCTCAACAGTGATTTTCTGATCGAACAGTCGCAGGCCTTTGCCCGGGTTGTGCTGAACGATACGAAATTGAAAGAAACAGATCGTATCAATCTGGCCTATCAGCGGGCCTTCAACCGGGTACCCGAATCCTTTGAACTGCAACGTACACTGACACTGCTGCAGGATCTCGATCAAAGCCTGCAATCAGAAATATCACAAACAGAACAGAGACAGCTCGTTGTCTGGTCCACACTCTGCCAGGCGTTACTGACCACCAGCGAATTTCGCTACGTCGATTAAGAACTGAAACCATTACGAAAACAACCAGAGGAATGACCTCATGCTCGACCTATCACGACGCGAAATGTTACGCTCGGCTTCCTGCGGTTTCGGTTACCTTGCACTCTCTGCCCTGTGTGGTCAGAAAGCGAAGGCCAGCGATTCAGCAGTGCCTGTCAGCCTGACGGCCCGCACGCCGCAACTTCCCGCGCGAGCCAAACGGGTGATCTTCCTCTGCATGAGTGGCGGCCCGGCACAACTGGATACATTCGACTACAAACCGCAGACCGGCAAGAAAAAGCATCCTGGCTCGGTCTTCAATTTCTCACAGCACGGCGAAAGCGGACTCTGGATTTCAGAACTGCTTCCCGAAACCGCAAAACATGCCGACAAACTCTGCGTCCTGAACGGGATGTACGCCGACATCACCAACCACGCGCAGTCGTTTCTGCAACTGCACACTGGAGATCGACTCCGTCCCCGCCCCAGCCTGGGCTCGTGGGTTCTGTATGGTCTGGGAACCGAAAACCAGAATGTGCCCGGCTTCATCAGTCTGTATCCTAAAAAGCCCTCCGTCTACTCCAGTGCATTTCTGCCTCCCGTTTTTGCTGGCACACCGATCGGCCTCAATACGACGGACATGTCGACTGCCACCATTGGCAATATTCAAAGCGATCATCTGCCAGCTTCCGTAAAACGCCGTCAGCTCGACTTCGTACAGGCGATGAACCGCGAACACGCTACCCTGCGACCCGAAGATGCCCGTCTCGACGCAGTGATCCAGTCGATGGAACTTGGCTTCCGCATGCAGATGGCAGCACCTGAATTACTTGATCTGAGTCAGGAAACAAAATCCACACTCGAACGTTATCGCGTCGGACAGGGCAAAACACTCGGAACCTGTAAAGACTCCGACTTCGGTCGCCAGTGTCTGCTGGCACGTCGCTTTGCCGAAGCGGGGGTCCGTTTCATCGAAGTCAATCATGGCAGTTGGGATCAGCACAAAAACCATCGTGCCGACCTGACCGCAAACTGCGAATCGACGGATGCCCCCATCGCCGCCCTGCTGGAAGATCTCGAACAACGGGGTCTGCTCGAAGAAACGCTGGTGGTCTGGGGGGGAGAATTTGGTCGCCCCGGTCTTGTCCCCGAAACCAAAAAAGATGAGACCGGCCACAACGCCCGCGGCTTTACTTTCTGGATGGCCGGCGGTGGCATCAAACGCGGACTGGCTTACGGCAAAACCGATCCGACCGGAGCACGTGCCGTGGAAGGCAAAATCCATTTCCGCGATCTGCACGCCACGATTCTGCATCAGCTCGGCCTGCAGCATGACCGACTGACGTTCCACCAGGGAAATCGTGAATTCCGACTCACGGGGACCGAAGGCGGAAACGTCGTACACGACATCATTGCCTGACAGTCGCTTTTCATGCACAATAGTGAGTGACCTGACTATCACCGTCTGATTGATTCAACTCACTCTGGCAGGAATCCGATGTTACATACTCCCCGTCGCTCAATCTTGATGCTGCTTTTAACTCTGTTCGCATTCTGCTCTCACTTGCAGGCGGCGGAACGCCCGAATGTTCTGATCATTTTCACGGATGATCAGGGCA
The DNA here is from genome assembly GCA_020426085.1 of Planctomycetaceae bacterium. Taxonomy (GTDB): domain Bacteria; phylum Planctomycetota; class Planctomycetia; order Planctomycetales; family Planctomycetaceae; genus Gimesia. Next base: position 1,917 of record JAGQQP010000128.1, read on the forward strand.
TTAACGATGTCGGCTGCTACGGCAGTGAAATCCCGACTCCCAACATCGATCAACTGGCGAAAGAAGGCTTGCTGTTTCGCCAGTACTATTCCGCCTCAGCGATCTGCACCCCCTCCCGCTTTGGCATCCTCACAGGCCGCAACCCGACACGCTCGCAGGATCAACTGCTGGGAGCGTTGATGTTCATGAGTGATATCGATCAGAATCGCGGCATTCAGCCAGGGGAAACCACGATCGCTGAGGTCCTGCAACACAACGGCTACCAGACCGCCCTGATCGGTAAATGGCATCTGGGGCATGGCACGGAATCGTTCCTGCCTACCGCGCACGGCTTCGATCTGTTTCGTGGACACACCGGCGGCTGCATCGATTATTTCACGATGACCTATGGCAACATCCCCGACTGGTATCATAACCAGCGGCATGTCTCCGAGAATGGTTACGCCACCGATCTCATCACCGAAGAAGCAGAGCACTTTCTGAAAAACCAGCAGACCGCTGACAAACCCTTCTTTCTGTTCCTGGCTTACAACGCCCCTCATTTCGGGAAAGGCTGGTCTCCAGGCGATCAAAGCCCGGTCAACATCATGCAGGCACGTGGTACTGATCTGAAACGGGTGGGAACGATCAAAGACAAAGTCCGCCGTGAATTCGCCGCCATGACGGTTGCCCTCGATGATGGTATCGGGCGCGTCATGTCTTCGCTGAAAAATAACGGACTGGATCAGAATACGCTGGTCATCTTCATGACCGATCATGGAGGCGACTATGTTTACGGCGGTAATAATCAGCCCTTTCGAGGCGGAAAGGCAACCCTGTTCGAAGGGGGCATCCGCGTCCCCTGCATCATCCGCTGGCCCGGTAAAATCAAAGCAGGTACGGAAACAGACGAAGTCACCTGGGCCCTGGACCTGTTCCCCACGATCTGTCATTTCGCCAATGTAAAAACAGACGGACTGACCCTGGATGGTAAAGACATCTCCGGTCTCTTAACCAGCCAGACACCGGTGGGAACCAGAGAACTCTACTGGCAGCTCGGTCCCCACGCCGAACTGAAACGGGGCCGCTGGTCTGCATTAAGACAAGGCAACTGGAAATATATCGAGGATGCGAACGGCGAAGAATTTCTGTTTGATCTCAATACTGATCCCAATGAAAAACAGAACCTGATACAGACTCAGGCGGCAAAACGGAAAGAACTTCAACAACGCCGCGATCTGCTTGTGAAAACACAGACGCCTCAGGTGAAAACAACTGATCCATAAACTCATAATTTTTACAGCAAAGATGTTCGTTCATGTCACAGCACGTTAAAAAAAGTTTCGGCTTCCTGAAAACCACTGCGATCGGGGGGCTGATTTTTCTGTTACCATTAATCGTGATCGGCGCACTCATCGGGCAGATCGTACCCATCGTGCTTTCCATTGCCACATTCCTCTCCGACTACATTCCCGTCAAAACCCCCGCGGGCATCGCCATGCTGATTGGCCTCTCATTGGGGATCGTGCTGTTGATGTGTTTTGCCGCTGGCCTGGTAGCCCGCTGGTCGATCGGCAGAAGCCTGTCCCGTTTTGTCGAGAAGAATCTGATCCTGCTTTTCCCCCGTTATGCCATCTATCGCGAACAGCTGAAGGGCAGTATTGGCGGCGATCACAATAAACCGGAAATGCTGCCCGTCCTCGTCCGCCTGGATGACATGACCCGAATTGCCTTCGAAGCCGAACGCACTGACGACAAACTCGTCTCCGTCTATCTTCCCGGCTCCCCCGATCCCTGGTCCGGCTGGGTCGTCTTCATGTCTCCTGATCGCGTCGAACGACTGGATATTCCATTCTCAGAAGCACTGGGAATCTGTGAACGCATGGGACGGGAATCATTACACCTGCTGGACTCCTTACCCACACTCACCCAAAAATAATTCAAGTTTTGGTTTCGTATCGTCCTCGCGTCGTTTACGATAAGAATGACACATTACTGAATTCATCCTGCACAACACACTCCCATTAAGAGAGCCCTGCCATGCCCGTACATCTCCCCGCACAGAATCGACGTCAGTTTCTCTTCACGTTAGGCGCGGGTTTCGTCACCTGCTCAACCGGTCTGCTGGCGAAGGAACAAGACACTCAGCAAACGGACATCGTCTATCTGCTGAACGATACGCACATCGGCGAAAAACATCCCCCAAAATCTCCCGTCCCCACCCATCTGCGGGAAGTCGTCACTGAGCTGGTAGAACTACCTCAAAAACCGGCGTGCGTGCTGATTAACGGTGACCTGGCATTACGCGACGGTCAGCCCGGCGACTACCGTCACTTCGCCCGACTGATTAAGCCATTGCAGGACGCAAAAATCGATACACATCTGACACTGGGGAACCACGATAATCGCGATGTCTTCTATGAAGTCATGCAGGAACAGAAACCGTCTGCTCCGCCGGTAAAATCACGACACATCTCCGTCGTACAGACAAAGTATGCTAACTTCTTCCTGCTCGATTCACTGCAGAAAACGATGGTCACCCAAGGCACCCTGGGGAAAGAGCAGCGTACCTGGCTGGCCAATGCACTTGACGCCCACACAGACAAACCGGCCATCATCTTCACACACCACAACCCGCGGCTCGGCGGAGACCCGGTGCATTTCCCTGGTGGTTTAACCGATTCGGAAGAACTCTGGGAACTGCTCGCTGCACGACCACAGGTCAAAGCCTATATCCACGGACACATTCACCATCGCAGCAATGCCGAGCATAAAGGCATTCACATTATCAACACGCCGGCCACATCCTATGTAGGCAACCCCGATCAATCCACGACAGGCTGGACCGTCGCGCAGCTCACGCCGACCGGCGTCACACTGACAACGCGTACCAATCTCAAAGATCACGCCTGGAACCACCAGACCAAAACACTCACCTGGCGCTGAACCGCCAGGCGAGTTGAATTGGGGAGTTAGCGCGCATCACATTTAACCATAGCGTCTCTCAATCTAATATACTCAGTCCAAATGGACCTGGAGACGTTACAGTAAAACTAGACACAGTCTAGCAATGTCTCGAACGAATGCGAAGTCTGGCGGGCTCTGTCATGCTGTTGACAAACCAGGGACACGAGCTACCATGTCGCCAGCAACCACTGTCTGCAGATACCATTCACAACGGAGAGAAGCCATGGATGAGTTTATCGCCCACCTGCCTAAAGCAGAACTGCACCTGCATATCGAAGGGACTCTCGAACCGGAACTGGCGTTTCAGCTGGCAGAGAAAAACCGGATGACGCTCCCCTTTGCCTCGGTGGAAGAGATGCGGGCCGCCTTCAACTTCAGCGATCTGCAGTCGTTTCTGGACCTGTATTATGCTTCGGTCAGTGTTGTTTGCAGTGAGGAAGATTTTTACGAACTCACCATGGCTTACCTCAAAAAAGCCGCTGTACAAAATGTGAAACATGCGGAAATCTTCTTCGATCCCCAGACTCATACCGCCCGCAACATTCCCATGAGCACCATCGTCCATGGAATCACAGCAGCTTTAAAAGACGGGCAGAGTCAACTCGGCGTCTCGTCAAAGCTGATTCTGAGTTTCCTCAGACATCTTTCTGCTGAATCAGCGATGGAAACACTGGAGCAGGCTGCACCGTTCCGCGAGCACTTTATCGGCGTGGGACTGGATTCTTCGGAGCTGGGGCATCCCCCTTCCCAATTTGTGAAGGTTTTTGACGCGGCCCGCCAGCAGGGATATCACGTGGTCTGCCACGCGGGGGAAGAAGGTCCCCCCGCATACATTACCGAAGCACTCGATCTGCTGCATGCGGAACGCATCGATCATGGCGTCCGTTGTATGGAAGACCCGGATCTGGTCAAACGACTGGCCGCGGAACAGATCCCGCTGACGGTCTGTCCCCTCTCCAACGTGCGGTTGTGCGTCTTCAAGACCATGCAGGAACACACCCTGAAACAGATGCTGGATGCGGGTCTGCTGGTGACCGTCAATTCTGACGATCCCCCCTACTTCGGCGGTTATGTGAATGAGAACTTCGCGGCGATTCAGGAAGCTTTTAACCTGTCACAAGCGGATCTGATCAGACTCGCCCATAATTCGTTCGAAGCATCGTTCCTGTCTCATGAAGAAAAACAAAACCTGATTGCAGAACTGCCCGTCGCACCGGTTTGATCGACTCTGCAAACGCAGCTATTTGAGTGTATCCAGAACCTGGTTCAGATACTGTTTCACCTGGGGATCGACCTTTTCGTACCCTTTGTCCGAACGGGGCTGTCCCACCGCGTGCCGCATCGCGTTGTGCATCAGGTAGCGGCCGGTATCCGTTTTCATGTGAATCGCATCGCGGTAGATATCGGTAATCTCGTCAAACGGAGCCTTGTTGTTTTTGATATCCGTATTCACCTGATCGAGCAGATCGATGGCATGGGTCTGTTTGAATTTTCGATCGGGATACTTTTTCTGCAGAGCCGCCAGCAATGCATTGATATAAGCCGGGCTGTGCTGCATTTTGCCAGTGACTTCTTTATTGGCATATTCTTCTGCACGCGTTTTGCTTCTGGCCCAACCGGTATGAATGATAAAGACCGCTTTGGGTTGCATATCCACCCATTTGGAAATCGTGGCAAGATCTTCTACCAGCGTTGCACCATAGTGTGTCTGCACGGAAATCAAATCGTACTGTTTTTCTTTCAGCGCCTGTGGCCAGAGGGTCGAAGTTTTCACACAGGGCATTTCGGGGTGCGCCATGATGTAAGGCAGACTCTTCCCACAATCGACGTGCCACTGCACATCCCCATCCAGGAGAGAGGGAGCGGTATCCCATGTCAGCGAATTACCGATCAGGTAATAACTTTTGGCTTTCTCTTCCGCCTGGAGTACCGAACTGGTCAGGACAAAACAAAGCGTGATGAAGCAGAAAGCATACCTGGGGAGCGACGTGAGCATCTGATCGGGTCCTTCTTTAAGTGAGAAGTTTTACGCAGAATAAGAATTCCCTGATAAACACATACCCCCGGCAGGGTTCGAACCTGCGACCTACGCTTTAGGAAAGCGTTGCTCTATCCAACTGAGCTACGGGGGCTGAGTGACCCTAATATAGTAGGGGTTCAGGGCGTTCGTCAAACGTCTGCTCTGCCGGATTTGAGAGTGACACCAAAAAGAGAGGGCAGGCTCACCTGACCTGTTCATTTCATAGGTTCGGCTTTGACGTAGAGTTCTTTGGGGGCCGTTTCGTAATATTTGAACATGGCCGGACAGATCCAGCCTTCCATGTCGGAATCTTCGAAACGGTAGTAGTTCCCTTCTCCATCGCCGCGGAGCCAGACCAGTTTTTTCTGATACTGTGGAAACGGTTTGGACGAGAACAGCAGGCGGAAGCCCTGATCCGCATCGGGAATGTCTTTAACGATTACATCAATCATTTCCGGTACGCCGGCCACAAAGGGTTCCTGTACCAGGCCGGCCGAACGGTCATCAAATACCCAGGTCCCCTGATGCCGATAGGGAGCAATGACCATAATCGCATTTTGTCGGGGATGACTCGATGTCAATGGCAGCAAATTGAACTGCCAGGCAATCACAACCGCGAACAGTATCATTCCAATCGAGATCAGATACATGCGACGCCAGTGAATCTGTGGTGGAGCCGTTGTCTGTGCGAAGTTTTCTTCTGACATGAATGTTTCCTTCGATGGGATTTACCAGTTCCCCGTTTCTAACAGTTTAACGGATTGTCCGTTGAAAGCGAAAAAATTGTCTCACGTTTCCTCGATTGCCGACATTAATTAAAGAATCATTTTTTTATACGGGATCAATAAACGTGTCGAAATTTAAGTCCATTGCCCCTGTGAATGTCAATCAATGGATCGCCGCATTCTGTGGAATGATCATGGGACTGTTACTGGAAGCGATTGTCGGCGGCTATTCCTGGATGGAAACCGGACCGATGATCCGTTTTCAGAGTGGGGTCCGCCTGCCGATCATCGGCCCGCTCGCAGGTGGAGCGCTGGCTTACCTGTTTGGCCTCCGGTTTGGACAGGTCAAAATACAGGGGGTACTGAAGCATTCCCTGATCGGAGCAATCGTCGGCTTGCTGATCGGTTATGGACTGGGAGTCTGCGTGCTGGCACCGCTGCTGGCCCAGCGTGATCCGAACTATCAACTTTTCAGCAGTAAGGTTAGCGCCGGTTATACACGCTTTTTTATCTTGAACGGCATGCCTGTGTGTGCGATCATAGGTTGTGTGTTGGGATTGATCTATAGTGTGAAACTCAAACGACGGTGAACGTCATGCGTCTTATTCTGGATCGTACTCGTCCTATTATCTCCCGGGCGATCTTTTATGGCGGGCTGGGAGTTTTATTCCTGCTGGTGGGCTATGTCATCAGCGTCGGTCCCGTCTACGCTTTCATGAATCACCATCCTGATATCGTCTCAATTGATATGAGATGGCGCATCATTTCTTTCTATTCCCCCCTCTATATCCCCTGTGGCCAGGATTGGATCAGTTCCATCACTGTAAAATATATCGGGTTTTGCCATTCGCCTGCATTTTATTTTTGAAGCGTGCGAAGAATTGAGAAGATGAAACAGTACACTGCTTCTGGATTCAACCTGCTTGCAACCACTGAATCCGTTCGAAGAATCTTTTTACATCGTACTTGAAGAAGCGAACAATCAGAAAAGACCAGAACCCAATAGACAGTTTCCGTTTCAATTCCGATCACCAGTTGTATTCAAAACCCACACCATTCACCCCGGACCAGGATATTGGATAGACACTCCAGTGACGATCCGGATTTTGTGTCGCGTCGACAGCATTGGTTGCGATCCAGGCCATCCACCAGCCGAGAAATACCTGTGCGGGATAATGCCGATTGTCATTGACGCGGGAGAGGGGCGCCAGTGTGGAACCGGCGTAGAACGCCAGCTTGAGCAGAGGTTTATCAGTCACTTTGGCAGCAGCGAGAAACGGAATGGCCCCCATGAAGCTGTGACCGCTGACCCCGTTATTATCCTGGAATGGCATCCATTTTCCATTGGCCGAAGTTTCCCCCGGACGCGATGCCCCCGTGACGAACTGCATCGCCAGCATGGGGGGCGTACCAACGATGATGGCACGGATTGAGCGTTCGCCCCATTCCCCTGTCCGATTGACGAGCGGAATTTGTTCAAACATCGCCCCCGCCACCCAGGCCGCTGCGAAAACAGGCAGCGTGTATCGGCCATTCCCC
>JAGQQP010000129.1 GCA_020426085.1 Planctomycetaceae bacterium
AAGCCACACGCGACCGTTATGGCAGAACTCCTTTCGGACAGAACATCCTGCTCGCCCGCCGACTGGTCGAACACGGCGTGACCGTCGCCTCGGTCCGGGTGACCGGCCCCAGCTGGGACGATCACCGCGATCTGGTCAAACGGATGCGTGAAAAAGGGGTGCCTTATGACCGTGCGTTTGCAGCGCTCGTCGAAGACCTGCATCAACGCGGGCTCGACAAAAAAGTGATGGTGGTCGCGATGGGCGAATTCGGGCGGACTCCCAAATTCAACAAGACAGCCGGCCGTGATCACTGGGGACGCGTGATGAGCGTCGCTCTGGCAGGGGGCGGCATCAAAACCGGCCAGGTAATTGGTTCATCCGATGACCAGGGGGGCGCACCGGTCGATGCGCCGTATCGTCCCGAAAATGTGCTGGCGATGCTCTACCGCCATCTGGGCATCGATCCGTCAACCACATTTCTGGATCACAGCGGCCGCCCTCGATACATTCTGGAACGCCGCGAACTGATCAGCGAATTGATCTGAGTTGACCACAAGATTCTTTTCAGCAATTTTCCAGATACTTTGATCCCGTCGCGGATGACTTCGTTTTCAAAGTTATGACTTTGAAATGCGAGAAATGCGGGCAGAATCGCAGGGTCATTCTGCGCATTATCCAGTCCGACGTCTGCGAGGCGTGCGGCCATATCCCGCTGTCAGGTCGCCTGATGCGAGTCTTCCTGCAAGTGGTTGCCGTATTGATGTTTGCAGGAGGAGTACTGGGCTTCAATTCGTCTCCGGTAGCGGGAACAGTGATTTGCCTGATGGCGATCGCCCTGTTAACCGTGACGCTGCGGCATTCCCGTAGTGGAATACGCAAACTGCTGGAAGTGACGCGAAAGGCAACTGCCAGAACATCAAACTGGGCACTCTGTTATCTTTTTCTGGTCCTGCTCGCTGTCCCTGCATGGATCTGGTGTGATGCCAGTTTTCAATCGGCTTACACCTGGGCACGAGTTGATCTGGGAATTCCCGATGAAACCGGTCGGGATTTCCTTTTTCTAAACTTACTGGGCGCGAGTTATTTAGAAGATGCCGGGAAACCCACTCTATATTGGGAAATGCATTCGCTCTCAGTACTGGGACCCCGCATTGGCGTGATGCTGCTGGTACTCTGTGGAAGCGCGATTTGTATTCTGCTGGCGGTAATTCACATTTTGCTGAATCGTGCGAGTAAAAAATATCTTGTCCTGTTCACACTCTGCGTAAGTGGCATTGGGACTCTGGTGTATCAACAGGATAACCTGCTCTGGTATGCAGTCCGCTATCGAGTCTCAAAGGACCTTCACCTGTTTGAAAGCGCCCTGAAACCGCTACTGCAGAAATGGCCCACGAAGTCAGGAACTCTGCCTGAAATCGGAAAGTTCTTTGCAAATGAAGGACTACCGGGGCAAGTTTTTTTGCACGATACGACCAGGTATGAGTCAGAAGAAACGATGGGATCTTTCATATCGAAACTTCCAGATGGGGGTATCAGTTTCTCGCTGGAGCCACACTACCTGTTTCGGCTGGAATACCATCGTCCCGAGAGTGGTCCGTTGAAGAAAGTTCGGGGCAGATTCTGGACGGAACACCTCACCCGGTCTGATCGGATCGCGGAGGGCTGGTATCTGACTCAGTACTCGGCTACTAGAAATGAAAAGGAAGATCAGAAAGATTGACCAGCTGACGCCCTTCTTAACCACCCCGTCATTTTGTCTGGAATCGCCAAGATGAGTGAATTGGGACTTTCTTTTGGATCGCTGGACTGGATAATGCGTTCCACACGATCAGAGGTTGACGCCGGATCTCAGATCGGACGACGATTGTCTGTTTCTGAAACCTGCCCGCGGGATCGGAAACGCAGGTGTTCATTCTGGACCTGGTTCATTATGTGGCTGCATGCTTCCTGTTTACTCGAGTTCAATATTCCCGTGGATACCCCGTTTCTGCTGATGCTGCGCCCCCGCAGTGGGAGTCAGCAGTGGGTGGGTCGCGAACAGTATGTGCTGAACCCCAGTGTCTCGGCGGTCGAATTTACCGATCCATACGGTAATCTCTGTCAGCGTCTGGTCGCACCTGCCGGCCCGTTTTCGGTGCAGACTGCCTTTGACATTGAAGTGGCAGATGCCTCTGATGCCTGCCCCTGTGCGCCCTTCGTTCCCGTCGAACAACTGCCTGAAGAGACACTCCCCTTCCTGTTGCCCAGCCGCTACTGCGAATCGGACCGCTTCTCGCAGATGGCCTCTTCGCTCGTGGAAGGAGTCGACCCAGGTTATAACCAGTGCGACAAAATTGTCGACTATATCCGCTCAAACATTCGCTACGCGCCCGGTGAAGGACAGGAAATCATCAGTGCCTGCGAAGTCAATCAGAAGACGCAAGCGGTCTGCCGCGATATGGCGCATCTGGGAATCGCCTGTTGTCGTGCACTCTCCATTCCGGCGCGGCTGGTGGTCGGTTACCTGGAAACGCTGCAGCCGATGGACCTGCATGCCTGGTTTGAAGCCTATGTCGGCGGACGCTGGTATACGTTCGACCCGACGCAGAACAATCTGGATGGCGGACGGGTGGCGATTGCCTATGGTCGCGATGCCGCAGATGTCGCCGTCTACACCCAGTTTGGCGATCCAGTCGAACTGCTGAATATGCACGTCAGCGTCGAGCAGATTTCCCCGCCCGAGTATTGAAATTCATTCGCCCTGCCTGAGGCTCTCACTCTTTCTCACTAGTACCTCCTGAATACTGCCGGTAAGTCCCTCCTGCCGACCAGAAGGTTGAGTTATTTCCCTTCACGCAACGTGACAACATCTGATCCATCTGCTCACGCATTGTTCTCAAAATGAAAGTAAATCCCTCCTTATTTCAGACGTTTTTTGCGGGTTATGAAGACTTGTTATCCATCGTCTCTTAATTCGGACAACGGGATCAGCTAATAGTTTGAAAATTCCGTCATTCTGAGAATAGCAAAATATGATTATGTGTCTGTCACATTCATTTGCACTCAAGCAGAGATCTGACCGGCTTCGACACTTTTTTGAGTAGGGACTATGAACGTCAGCTCCTTTAACATGTCACCCCCCCATCACACAGCAGGGGAACCAGATACAAAGCCGAAGCACCAGGCTGCATGGTCACTGTGTATTTCCGCATTGACAATGCTCTGGTTCGGCGCTGTGGTGTATGGGATGTTTGTGCTCTGGCAATACCAGTCGACACCGGGTGCAGAATCGCTGACGGACGCCGACTGGCCTCATGAGAGCCACATGACCTGCAATGCGATGCGACCGACGTTGCTAATGTTTGCGCATCCTCGCTGTCCCTGTACGGCTGCCAGTCTGAGTGAACTGGCCAGGATCATGGCACTCGGTCCGGAACGGGTGGATGCTCGGATTGTATTTTTCAAATCCTCCGCATTTCAGGATGGCTGGGAAAAAACGGATCTCTGGAAAACCGCATCAGCGATTCCAGGCGTTACAGTTCTCAGTGACCTGGATGGCACGACCGCCAGGTTGTTTAAAGCGACGACCTCCGGATACACGCTTCTCTATAACACACAAGGAAATCTGCTGTTTCACGGCGGTATCACCGGTTCAAGGGGACATGCCGGTGATAACGCCGGGAGATCTGCTATTGAATCAATCCTGCTGCAGGGAACAGCAGAGCAAGACGAAACATTCACCTTTGGGTGTCCCTTGCTGGGAGAGCAAATCATTTCACGTCAGGAGGGACTGTAATGTCGCTATCCATACTGACAAAGCCGTGTCTACCCACAGTCTCTCAAAGAGCAAACCAACTGTTTCAGAGTAATCTGCACCAACTCTACCAGAGAACAGACCGGCTGTTTGCCTGTCTGATGGTTGTGCAGTGGCTGGCAGCAATGGCCGCCGCCTTCTGGATTACGCCGCGTACCTGGATCGGCATTAATAGTCAAACACACCTGCATGTCTGGGCTGCCTGTCTGCTGGGGGGACTGATCACGCTGTTTCCCGTCATGCTGACACTGTTCCGACCCGGTACAACATTAACCCGACACATGATCGCCATCAGTCAGATGCTGACCTCTTCCCTGCTCATCCACCTGAGTGGAGGCCGGATTGAAACTCACTTTCACATTTTCGGATCGCTGGCATTTCTGGCATTTTATCGAGACTGGCGTGTATTGATCTCTGCCACTACGGTTGTTGTTGTTGACCATTCTGTTCTCGGTCTGTTTTTCCCACAGGCCATCTTTGGCGTACTCACAGCCAGTCCATGGCGGATTGTGGAACATGGTGCCTGGGTCGTTTTCGAAGACCTGTTCCTGATGATTGCCATTCAGCAGAATATCCGGGAAATGAAAACCATGGCACGGCAGCGGGCCGAACTCGAAGCGACAAAAGCGTTCGTTGAACTGGAAGTTCAAAACCGGACTCAGGAACTGAATACCGCAAACCGCCTGATCTCCGAAAAAAATCACGTACTCAAACAGCAGACAGAAGAGTTAAAACAACAGGCGCAGCAACTGCTGGCTGCCAAAGAAGCTGCCGAGGCAGCGAACCGGGCCAAGAGCGCCTTCCTGGCAAACATGAGCCACGAAATCCGCACTCCGATGAACGCCATTCTGGGCTTCAATGACATTCTGCTGGATGGTGTCAGTCGGCCGGAAAATATTGAAGCCGCACGTACGATTAAAGAAAATGGTCAGTACCTGATCCGTCTCATCAATGATATTCTGGACCTGTCAAAAATCGAAGCGGAAAAACTGGAGATAGAACACGTTCACTGTTCGCCGCATGCGTTGCTCAACAATATTTATTCATTGATGAATGTTCGCGCGATCGCAAAGGGATTGCCCCTCGATTTTCAGATCGACGGGCCCCTTCCAGAAACGATCAAGACGGACCCGACCCGCTTGCGCCAGATTCTGATCAACACCATCGGCAATGCGATTAAGTTTACGGAAACCGGTTCGGTCAAAGTCGTCACTCGTCTGCTTGATCTACCGGACCAGCCAACCCGCCTGCAGTTTGATGTTATTGATACAGGTATTGGAATCAATACAGCAAATATTGACTGCCTGTTTGAACCCTTCACCCAGGCCGACGGTTCGATGACCCGGAAGTTTGGTGGCACCGGTCTGGGCCTGACGATCAGCAGGCGTTTAACCGAACTGCTGGGTGGTGAAATCAGAGTTTCCAGCGAAACTGGAAAAGGGAGTATTTTTTCAATCACCATCGAAACCGGTTCACTGGAAAATGTCTCCCTGATTCAATCCAGTTGCATCGTGAGAACACCAGAACCCGGAGTTCAGCAGCCGGAACTGTTCGAGACACTCCCACTGGAAAACTGCCGTATCCTCCTGACCGAAGATGGCCCCGATAATCAGAAGCTGATCAGTTTCATCCTGTATAAAGCAGGCGCTGAAACCGTGATTGCGGAGAACGGAAAAATCTCTTATGAACTGGCAATGGCAGCCGTGCATGCGGGACAGCCTTTCGACGCCATCGTCATGGATATGCAGATGCCTGTCCTGGACGGCTATCAGGCCACACAAAAACTGAGAGCAGCCAGCTATCAGGGCCCGATCATCGCATTAACCGCGCATGCCATGAGCGGCGATCGACAGAAATGTCTGGACGCCGGCTGTGATGAATACCTCACCAAACCCATCGACCGCAGAAAGCTGGTCGATGTCCTCGCCAGTTTTATTCGTCAGACAAAAGTCAATTCCACACGGATACTCTCTGAGAAAAAGGGCGTCGAGATACTGACATCCTGAGCGTCAACTCTTGAAATTCGTTAACTGCCTGATCGACGTTGACTGGTTTTTGAACGCATCGACCGATGCTCAAATATTATGACGCGACAGCTAAATCTGCAGATCAGAATTCGGATGAAGGAGAAACTAATTCGAATCATTTTCAAAGCTGGTACAACTCATAACCAGAACTGCAGGGAGTGCCCCGCGAAACCTGCATCCGCTGTTGTTCCGGTTCGATGATCACGGAAAACACAGTCTGCCAGTAACCGGTGTCCGCGTCATCATTCACATGCCGACACAACGACCGCGGATATCCTTCATGATCGGTGAGCGCCGCCTTGATGTCGTCCACGCTGATCTCATCACCGCACGCCTGCAGCAGAGAATCGATGCGGGCCTTCCGCGGATGTGAACCGATCAGCTCGGGAAACTGTTCGTTATACTCACACAATTCCGGATGCAGACAATGATTGGTATGCGTGATCCAGCTCGTTTCCATTGGTCTCAAAACCTGCACGGTTTCCAGAGTCACTTCCAGATCCGCAGGCCCTTCCGGGGTCATCAGCATGATATTCGCAGGGATCGCCCGCTCGGCCCGACGAATGGCCTGAACTGCTCCCTCCAGACTGGTTGTCTCGTACAATTCGCGCAACGTGAAGTAGTGGGGCACTCCCGTCGAACGACTGGGAGCCGGCAGACTGTTCAGGCAGGCCCCGATGCCCGCATCGTTGAAACCGACATAGGAAATCAGCCCGGCCTGTGTCACCGTCATCAGTGCCGGCTTTCCCACTGGTCGGCGGGTGAGGACGATCGTAAACGGATCAAGGGCCGGATCGTTGTCCCAGTTCTGCGCGACAATCGGCCCCCGCGTGGAAGTGGCCGGCAGACTGAGTGACGTACAACCCGCGTCCGCATCGGGGGTAAACTGATTGCGAATCTGCAGCAGCATGATTTTCCAGAAAGGAAGGTCCGTCGCTTCCGCGATGCCCTGCAGTTCTGCAACCGAATCGGCACTGTACTGTTCCGCATAAGGCAGACAGTGCTCTGCATGCGCCCGCGCCTGCTGGCTGCTGACATCCAGCATCTCCCGTAGCCGATCCAGTGCCAGTTCACAAAAACCGGCAATCTCCTCCCGCGCCGCTTCGCCGGTCTGCCGCCCCATTTCCAGCGGCGTACCGGTCACTTCGATCTCACGATAACGGCTTGAGTCAGACATAGTCACCCTGCATATTTCGATACCACATTGAGACGAAAGAAGAGCGCCTTCTTTTGACTCACAATTACCGACTGGCTTTTTTGATGGGCTGGGCCTGCTTGAGTGTGGTCAGGTACTCGACGATGTTGACGAGTTCTTCCTGGGTGAGCACTTTCTGCAGGTCAGCGGGCATCAGTGACACTTTCTGCTGAATGATTTCATCGACGTCTTCCATTTTGAAGGTCCGCGAAATCGCTTCGGCATCCTTGATCGTGATTGCATCGTCGGTCTTATTGACCAGCAGGCCATTCACCACGTTCCCCGAGACCAGGACCACCGTGTACGATTCGAAGTTGTGGCTGATGCCTGCACTGGGAAACAAAATCGATTCGAACAACGCTTCGCGGCTCAGCTTCTTGCCGATCTCTGACAGGTTCGGACCAACTTCCTTCCCCATGCCATTGACGACATGACACTTGGCACAGGTTCCCTTGGTGTTGAACATCACCCGACCGTCCAGCTTATCCCCCTTGATGCTTGCCAGCACATTAATCGGAGGCAGAGGCTTGTTGTCTTTGGTGGGAGGAGCCGGATAAATTTTCGCAGCCCGTTCTTTGACATCTTTCATGATCGTCGACGACATCGCTGCGGCGACCGTCTGTTTCAACTGGGGATCAAAGTCCTTTTTCTCAGCCAGATCCAGCAACGCATGCGCGCCAGAGCGGGATTTGGCAATCGCGCGGACGGCTTCCCGTCGATCCACCAGCGGCTCCTCTTGATCGGTAATGAGCTTCAGCAGGATCCCGTTCGCACCGTTGTGCCCTGCATTTCCCAGAGCCCAGATCAGATCGAGTTTCTGATTCTGTTCTTTTTCCGTGTCGGCTTTGTTGTCCAGCGACTTCCGAATCAACGCATTCAGCTTCAGACTCAAAGCAGCGCGGATCGCGTCCACGGATGTCTGGGACTTGCCGGCGTGTGCAGCAATTGCCACCAGCTCGGGATAGTAGTCCGAAGCTTTGAACTTCTGGACCAGCATGATGAACTCGGGAGTCCCCCGACTGCTGTCGATGACCTGGGCGAGCGCCTGTTTGTATTTCGCATCCTGCATGACCGTGTTGGCGGGCATACGGGAAATCGCTTCCGCGATGATATAGGTTTCACGTTTTTTATTCTGCGGTTCTTTCAGCAATGCCAGCTCTGCGACAGCGGCACTTTTTTCCTTGCCTGGAATAAAGTCCAGAGCCCGGAAGTAGCGCGGCAGAGTATCCAGTTCGGTATTCGGATCTTCAATAATCTTGACCAGGTAAGGAACCGCCATCGGAATTTTAGAACGCCAGATCAGATCACGGCCGACCGGTGTATTCCAGTTGTCGCCCGCCTGTTTGAGCCAGGCGGTCAGGAATTTCTGTTCCTGCTCATCCATGCCGATCCCCAGTGCTTCCAGGTACCAGCGGTCTTTACCGTCATACTGATCTGCGAGCGTAACCCACAGCGCGGCTGCTTCGGGTGACTTGTTGTGATGCAAAGCGATCGCACATTCACGACGCACCTGAGGCGAAGGATCTTTCACCAGTTGACTGACATACGGAATCACATCCTGCTTGTAACGGCGGGCGGCACGCAGGCCGGTAATCCGAATGTCAGAATTTTTATCCTGAATCGCCCGTGAGACATATTCGCCGGTTTTGCCTTTGATGCCGGCCAACAGCCAGAGGGCGCGAGCGCGGTTCCTCTGGTTGTCAGACTGATAGAGTTCTTCCAGCTGAGGTTGTACCTGATCCTGCAAGGCGTGCAGTGCGTTCCAGGCGAGATAGCGTCGCGCCAGGTTCGGATTTTTGATGCCGGCAATCGCACCTTCGACCGTACTCAAATCCAGTTTGTCGAAGACATACTTCGCATCAGCGGGGGCAATCCGGAAAATGCGGCCCCGCTCCTGATCGCCAATCCGGTGACCGCCTACACCCGGATCATACCAGTCGGCGACGAACAGTGAGCCATCGGGGGCAACACAGACATCGGAGGGACGGAACCATTTGTCCTGTTCGCTGGTAATGATATTTGCAATCTCGGCTTCGTAGCCGGCACCATCTTTTTTCACAGGATAGGCACGAACCACATTCGGACCGGCATCTGAGTGAATCACTTCGCCCCGGTATTTTTTCGGCAGCAGAGAGCCTTCATAAACA
>JAGQQP010000012.1 GCA_020426085.1 Planctomycetaceae bacterium
CATCAGGTTGAGGTTGGCCCGGCAGGAACGTTCTTGCTGGCGACTTCACGAACACCAATGGCTTCGTCCAGTGTCACCATGCGTTTGTTTTCCAGGAAGTCGTAGTCATTGACCTTCTGTAGCGTCACGAAGTTGTTTTGAGCAATCGCCCCGGTCTGCATCAGTTGCGTCAGCATGTGATTGGCAACATTGTCGGATAAATCCACAGCCATCTCCTTCTCACTTTCTCCCCCAATGGGGATTCCAACATCCAAAATATCGCCGTCCGGCATTACTTAGCCTCACTCTGTTTAACGGCCTTAAAACGAAGCTTGATAGGATCACCAAGCGGATACGTTTGTTTTGCGACTGGCTTACCGTCTGCGTCCACAATCCAGACGGGAATCTGAGTCTTATTCAGCTTGTCTATTTCTGCTTTGAGACGGGTGACTTCATCCTGCAGGGAAGTCAGATCAGTGCTACTACTTGGATCCGGATCCGGTTTTACTGCCCCCTGATCGGCTATCGCAGGCGTTTCGCAACCACAGCATGGGATCCTTCCGTAAACACTAATCAGCTTTCTCCGGATCCGGACTGAATCGGTATAGACGGTCTCTCGATAGTCATGCCCTTTGATAATCCCGACCACCTCCCCATTGACCAGAATCGGACCTCCGGAATCTCCCTTTTCTACGATCTTTGTAAAATAACCGCCGCCGTTCCGGATCCGGATCCGTGCTTTCAGTGACCTGAGGTTATAGATTCCCTGAGAGTAGCCGTAAGCAGTTGCTGCGGATCCATCCTGAGGGATCCTGTTTGACACCTCAAAGCATATTTTCGCTGGGATCCTGACAGTCTCGATGATCGCATAGTCTGCGGATCCGGAATACTCACGGTATTTAACAACAGCCTCCCACCACTGGCCGTTGTAGCCCACGTGGATGGTTCTTGCCTGGTTCACATTATGAGCCGCTGTGAGGAAGACTGAGCGATTCTCGATGTCACCCACATAAGCACAGGCCCCGGTTCCAATCAGTTGTCGGCAACCAGTGGGCGTGCATTCCGTTTCCGTCGTCCTGATCGCCAGTGCCTGCGCCTGCACAGCGGAAGTTATCAGAAGCACAAATAGAATTGTGAGTGTTTTCACCATTTCAGATACCCATCCCAGAATAAAAGCCAGTAGTGCCACGGATTATTCGGCACCTTCCCCTCAGCCCAGTTGAACGCCGCCACACCGAACAGTCGAACGCGACGGTAGTAAATGTTGGCCATGAACTTCCCCAGATCACAGCGCCGCAAATTCCGATACAGCTGACCGTCTGCCAACTCCCGATCCTTCTTGCATCCACCCCGCTGATAAGCATAATCGTGCCAGTGACAGGCAGGTCTGATGTCTACGCCTCCCCACTGGTCTGGCGAGTAACTGCAACCATTGGAGATGAAGTAATCAGGCGGCGTTGGTCCTTCCATTTGTTGCACAAGAGCTTCTGGAAGATCAGATATTTTGATCTCAATCATGGTCTCTCTCCAAACACGCGGTCTTCAATTCGGCTGATCCTCCTCTCATGCGAGTTCACCATTTCGATCAAGAGCTCTTTATTTGCATCCAGTTTTTCATCGATCTCGATCAGTTGATTACTGTGTTCGATCAATGTTTTTGCTGTCCAGGTAATAGCACCTACACTTCCTGCGATGATCGGAGAAAAAATACAGGCAATAACCCAGGCGGGAATGAATATCCCTTTTCGATTTGATTCTGCCATGATGCTCCCATAAAAACAGACCGTCAGAATTGTCAGGAAGTGTGATTCTCATGAAAGGCGCGATTGAGACAACTGAGAAATGCATAAAAAAAACACCTGTCGTTGCTCAGAACGACAGGTGTTTAAACGCACCTGGAACTCAATTTTCAATTCATACACAGAGTGAAAACAAATTGATCAGTCTAGTGGGAGTTCACTTATGGAAAGTTGTTTGTTTTTGACTTCCTGCAATCTTATCCAGCCCCTGGTAACCAGAGATTCTCGCAATGTGACTTCTTCAGGATCGAGCTCCCGTTTATCAAAGGGACCATCTACAGAAACTGCTTCGAAGTCCTTGTCGACAATGAACTGAGCAAGAACGGGATTGCAGCGAATGTGGTGTTCCGGCTGTGCCTGCAATTCTTCTGCCCGGACTTCCCCTATGATGTAGCGTAGATACAATCCACTATCTTCGATGTGCTCTACTTCCTCACCACATATCACACAGAGATAGCCCTGATCACATTTCGCCATAATGATTCCTGGCTGCGGTTTACTGGATATAGAAATTGAACCTGTTCCTTTTGAGAACAGTTCATCAACCAGTTTATTTTAAGCTGACAGAGATGATATTGGTGAGGCGTGATCAGGAAGTTTTCAGATATTTCTTCAAGTTGGCAATTTCTTCCAGCAGGATTTTTAAAAATTCTGAAGCTGCCTCTTTGTTATCAGCCTGAACGATTTCTCTGACTGACTGCCTGACTTTTTGAGTAGGAGAATAGAGGTCAAGAGATACTGCATTCTGAGTAGAATGAAGCACATTTAAGGACATGTCATTTAATTCCTGTTTTAATTCACTCTGGTCGAGTGGCTTAAACATGATTCTCGAAAAGCCTAACTCCTTAGCTAGTTTGATTCGTTGAAGATTTTTATCCTCGGGGTTTTTGTCAGGTCTTACGGCGGTCATCAGAATGAATTGTGGAGCTGCGACTGTACCACTATCCGAGTATCGCTCCACCTGTTGAGCTTGTTGAAATAAATCGACGCCATCCATGCCACTCATGACCAGATCCGTCAACACAACATGAATTTCATTATCCGTCTGCAGTAATTTAATTGCCTCATATCCTGAAGAAGCGGTAATTGCAGTGAAGCCAATTTTTTCGACGAGTCGCGCATAATAATGACACGAATACCCAATATCGTCGACTATTAAAACTTTCATAAATAAGCCCAGGGAATTGAAGAGTTGTGTAGAGCTTCATCTCTCAATAGCGTTGGCATTTTGATTAGAGTTCTGCCTTCAACAGTTCTTGAATTATTTCAATTTATATATAAACATAACTTAAATTCGGCACATTAATGTTTTTAACTGCATATGATTTAAAGTTTTATCCCTCAAGAGAGTATTGGCCATACTCCTTTTTCGTTTTGTTTTTTGATTAGGAAACAGGGATTACTCGCTGACTGAGCCCATCAAGAAACGTTAACTCCAATTACAATAGATTGATACTAAATCGCATATGCAGGTCTGAAAGATAAAAGACAAATAAGTCCAATCTTTTACAGTTTTTTTTTGAACCAACTTGATAAAACTTCATAAACAGACTCGAGTTAAAATGCACGAATGTATCAACATTCTTCTTTTTTGGTTTAAACCAGCAACAGTCTAAATGGCATAGTTGGGAATTCTACTCCCCATTCCTCCAGTGGAAGAAAAAGCCGGTTCATCAGTGAACAAGGTCGGTTTAAACTTCGCGATGTGTTTGGCCTGACCAGAAGTCTTGTGCATCCACAATGATGTTGCTTCCAAATTTGAAGTAGGGAATTCTGGTCTCTTTTAAGAGCTCCTTAAAATTCTTCTCCGTCATTCCAAAGAGCTGGGCCCAGATCTTACTGCTGTATTTTCCGGTTTGAGGAAAGGCTCCTGGAGATTTCGCAAGGTTAGCTACTAATTCAAATGCAAATCTGTCAGATTCAATGTGTGTGTTTGATTCCGTCATGAGATCAAAACCTAC
Organism: Planctomycetaceae bacterium; assembly: GCA_020426085.1. GTDB lineage: Bacteria > Planctomycetota > Planctomycetia > Planctomycetales > Planctomycetaceae > Gimesia. The sequence continues at coordinate 3,740 of JAGQQP010000012.1, forward strand.
CAGTGATTTATCGCTTCTCCCATCTGACGCAGCGCGTACCTCTTACGCAAATCATAAACTTCAGAAGAGTGAAAGAGGGTTTCCTGCAAGTCAGGAATGATGTTTGGACGGGTAGAATGACGCGATAAAAACTTAGTGACACCTACAGCGGTCACTCCGCGGCTGCCCCCAGGCAGAAATGGAATTGTGGTTCGAAACCACTCCCAGACAACGAAAGATATTGTACCAGAGCATCCTGAACAAAGCAATATACATAATGTTTTTTTCTTGATTCCCCAGAATCGCTATCAAGCTGAATGAGGCCTGTTTTATAGTCTTTTATGGCATTTCAAGTTGACTTTTCAACCCGACATGTAAAAACCTGATGAAACATTTATTTTCTCTTATATAATCGGCAGTCTGTCATGAAAAACACGATGATTCAGACCAGCCCAGGGCACAAGATGAACTTTCAATATCCTATGAAAATGGAATCCCATTTCTCACCATCACGCCGCTCTTTTTTAAATACAGCGATTGCCGCCACTCTTGGAATTCAAACAGCTCGGTTAACAGCCTCTGAATCCCAGGTCACTCCAAAAGCACAAATTGCAATTACTTTTGATCTGGAAATGAGTCGCCAGTATCCGCGACGAGAAATGATGGAATGGGATTTTCAAAAAGGGAATCTGAACCAGGAAACGAAGAATTACTCATTGAAGGCGGCTGAAATTGCGTCCAGTTTAAATGGCACCATTCATTACTTTTGTGTGGGACGCGTTCTGGAACAAAAAGATATTCAATGGTTGAAAACTATTTCCAAGCTGGGGCATCCGATTGGCAATCATACTTATGATCATGTCAATGTCTGGGCAACTGAACCAGAGAAAACGCAATTCCGTTTCCAGCGTTCTCCCTGGCTTTTGGGAGGAAAGAGTGCAGATCAAGTAATCCGTCAGAATATTCGCATCACAACTGAAGCGATGAAACAGCGGCTGAATATTTCACCTGATGGATTTCGAACTCCGGGAGGATCCAGTACAGCATTAGATGATCGTGAAGACTTACAAAAAATGCTTTTGGCAGAGGGTTTCTCCTGGGTCAGTTCCAAATACCCCAGACACGAATACAGTCCTCCCAATACGGAGCCAGATCATGAAATTTATCAGTCGATCCTCTCTGCACAGAAAGAAGCTCAACCTTATGTCTACCCAACTGGTCTGATCGAAATTCCCATGAGCCCCATCAGCGATGTCGGAGCCTTTCGTACGAGTCGCTGGAAGTTGAAATATTTTCTGAAGTCGGTCGAACTCTGTATTCAACAGGCGATCGAACAGGGAGGTGTCTTCGATTTTTTGTGCCATCCCTCAATCATGTATGTCGAAGACCCTCAATTCGAAACGGTCAAATTAATCTGTAAGCTGGTCAATCAGTCGGAAGGCCGGGCAGAGCTGGTCGGTTTAAGCGACATCGCAAAACGTCTCCCTCGAAAACAGTCTTGAACTCCCTAAAACAACCTGTCTCCTCAGGCGGAAACTATTTCACACCCGTTTAGGACATTTATCATTTCCCGTCTTTTGTCCATGAAATACGAGTTGAGTAGCGATCCTGTTTCGATCTGCTTAGAATAAAAATCCTTCTGAATTACGCTCGCCGTTCACGAAAGAAACTCCCATGTCCGACCCTAGCCAACCTGATCTCGCTGAAGAACTGGTACCAGATGAGGTCATACCACATCAGTCTCTGCCACCTCTGAAGTATCGAGACCTGCCTCCCGCAATCTCCTGGCGAAAAATGATCGGCCCCAGCATCATGCTCGCAGGGTTATCTCTAGGTTCAGGAGAATTCGTTCTCTGGCCTTATATTACCTATAAGACTGGTTTCATCTTCTTTTGGGCCTGTCTGCTGGGTGTGCTCACACAGTTTTTTATGAACATGGAAATTGAGCGCTGGACACTGGCCACGGGAGAAAGTGCAATCACCGGTTTCTGCCGGTTGAATAAACACTGGGCCTGGATCATGCTGCTCTTAAATATAATACCCTGGGCATGGCCGGGTTGGGCAACCGGTGCAGGCACGATGATCAGCTGGACTTTTTTCGGTCCTGAGAAAATCGCCCGTGTTCAAATCGATCCAGCACCTTCTCAGCTTTCTCTGGACAATCTGCCATCCGAAAAAATTGAGTACTCATTCGAAACGGGCGTGATTAAATGGCGCGGAGATATGAGTGCCGATGAACGTGATGTTCTCAGCAATTTCTTTGTTCAAAACGAGATTCAAAATCATGCCCCTGAATTATTTGGGAAGATCAACCAGGGACAAGATTTGCAGTACGAAGCAAAGTACAGCACATTCCTGGGAATTGCCGGTCTACTTCTCGTAGGCATCGTTTTAACCACAGGACCAGTTGTTTATAACACTGTAGAAAAAATCCAAATCTTTCTGGTAGGCATGATCTTTGTGATCGCGGTGATCCTGGGGATTTACCTGATAGAACCCTATGCCATCACTTCCATGCTGGAAGGTGCTGTCAATATCGGCCAGATGCCTGATGAATCGAGTGGTTTGAAAACGATGGCATTACTCGGAGCACTGGCTTTCGCTGGAGCCGGCGGAACAATGAATCTAGGCCAGAGTAATTTCATCAAAGATAAAGGCTACGGCATGGGAAAATATATCGGGCGCATCACCAGCCCGATCACAGGACAGGAGGAAGCGGTCAGTGAAGTTGGCTATCATTTCAAGCATACTGCTGAAAATCAGCTTCGCTGGCAACAGTGGTGGCGCGCTGCCAACATAGAACACTTTTTCAGTTTCTTTCTCACCTGTCTGGCTTGTCTGGTTCTCTTGTCTCTGATTTCGTATTCGTTGTTCTATCAAGCCGACGGCCAATTGAAAGAAGGTGTTTCGCAGTTTGGCTCTGGTCTTAATTTCATCTGGGGACAGGCGACGTTACTCGAAGGTCGGCTGGGCGCCACTTTCAAATTGATGTTTCTGCTGATGGGTGCGGCCATCCTGTTAACCACGGAGCTGGGAGTACTTGATGCAACCGCACGTATTTCTGCAGATATTCTCAAAGTTAATTATCTCAGAGACAATACACACTGGTCACTGAGTAAATTATATTATTGTTTTCTCTGGGGTGAAATTCTGCTGGGTTCTGCGATTCTGCTCTACGGTTCTGTGAATCCGCAATTCAAACAGCCCCTGTTTCTGATTGAAACTTCAGCCGCCATGAATGGTGGCGTGATGTTTTTGTATTCGATGATTCTGCTTTATATGAATTCGAAAATCCTCAGCCGCAGCATCAGCACCAGCCCGCTTCGTTTTGTAGCAATGGTCTGGGCGGCAGCGTTTTTTGGTTACTTTAGCCTGCAGGCATTTCGTATGCAGATTATTCCTTACTTTTCTTCGTTCTTTAAATTCTAATTCAGTTTGTTCCAGGCTCATTCCATGCATCGCTTTCCCACTCTGTATCTCTCTAAACTGACTCCAGTTACGCTCCGTATTTATTGCAGCGTGTTATTTGTGTGGCTGCTCATCACTCCCCAGTTTACTCCATCAGCAAACGCAGCGAGCTGGTATGTGAATAACCAGACTGGTAACGACAATCATGATGGGACCTCTCAGACAACAGCAGTGGCCACGATTGCTAAAGCGATCTCTCTTGCGGGAACCAGTGATACTCTTGAACTTGCAAACACAGGAATTCCATACAGGGAATCCATACTTTTTCGCAATCTGGGGGGACGACCTGATCGTCCCTTTGTTGTGGAAGGGAACGACGCTGTAATTTCCGGTTTGACCTTCCTGGATGCAACCAGATGGGAAAATGTGAAAGAGGACCTGTATACTTTCTCGCTCGACAAAACCCCATACGGAAATCCGTTTCTAGTATCGCGGGGGCAACGACTGCCCCAGGTAAAGAGCAGGGAATTGCTTCAGACAGGTCAACACTACTGGGACCGTAGTGAAAACAAAATTTATTTTCTTTGTGCTGCCGGCAAGATACCGGCTGACTATGAACTGGAAGCGACCCTGCGTATCAGTGGTCTCACTCTTACCAGCGCAAGCTATATTGTCTGTCGCAATCTGTCAGCTGAATATTTTTCCAATGATGGATTTAATATCCACGGTGACTGTCGTGGTATTCGACTTGAAAATGTGATCGCACGACACAACGGTGATGATGGGATTTCGATTCATGAATCCGGTGGATTGATCGTGCAACATGCTTATGTTCACGACAACTTTTTTGGTATCCAGGATGTGAACGCCTCGCGATCCGTATATAACGGTGTCCTCGCTGAAAGAAACCAGGTTGGTGTCAGTCTGGTGGGAGGTTATCATTCGCTTGTCGATTGCCAGATCCGAGACAGCATCCAGAAGGAAATAGATATTGCCGGATCAAATCCCGGACACATGATTAGTTCCGAAAAAAATCCCCTCTGTAAAACCATTCTCTTTGCCCAGAACTTATCTCTCTTTGGAAATGGAAATCAGACAGGACTGAGCATTCGCAATGGCGCAACCGCTATCATAGAACGTTCTGTGATTTCCGACTCACAAACTGGTCTGACAGTTGACAGTAACAGTTTCTGTCATGTGACACAGACAGCAATTGTTGATTGCAAAACGATCATGAAGTCATCCTCACAGACTTCTTATTTCGATTATAACTATTATACGCCGGGACAGATCAGTTGGCAGAATACGCTCTTTGAGACCGGACAGTTTTCAGAGTATGTCTCAGTTTCAAAGGAAGATACGCACTCCCACACTGGTCCTTTGAAATTGAGTGCAGATGGAATCGTTGAGGTACCATCTGGCTCAAAAAGTACGACAGCGAAATTGAAACTCGGTCCCTCAGATCCGTTCCTGTCGACTTTCAGAACTGTCGATCCATAGATGTCTTAAACACGATGTCGTTTTGGGTTCTTTTTTGGTCCCAGAGGAGCCAAAATAAGCCGACATTGGCTATTTTTTCTGAGTTGGGCTTACATTTCTGAGTCAATTGAAAAGGGATTGCCTCAATTTCGGTGATTTTACATAATACAGGCGATCTGGCGAGGACTGTCAACTATCAGTCTCGTCACAGTTTACGTGACAAGTAACCTACTACGGACTCAGATCCGTTTTTGTAAACCGTCTGTAAGTTCCTCTGATCGAAAGAAATAGACATGTCCATTTTCAATGATAATTCTGAAACAATCGGCCGCACACCGCTGGTGAAAATCAATCACCTGACTGAAGGACTTAAGGCGACGGTACTGGCAAAAATTGAAGGGCGAAATCCCGCCTACAGTGTGAAGTGCCGTATCGGCGCTAACATGATCTGGGAAGCAGAAAAAAGCGGAGAGTTGAAACCAGGCATGCAGGTCGTGGAACCAACCAGTGGAAACACAGGGATCGCACTCTCATTTGTTTGTGCAGCAAGGGGATATCAATTAACACTTACCATGCCAGACTCCATGTCTGTGGAACGTCGTCTGATGCTGAAAGGCTTTGGTGCGAACCTGGTGCTCACTCCTGGTGCAGATGGAATGAAAGGAGCTATCCAGAAAGCCGAAGAACTGGCAGCCAGCCCTGAATTTTTCATGCCTCAACAATTTGAAAATCCAGCTAATCCAGCAATTCACTTCAAAACCACGGGCCCCGAAATTCTGAAAGATACCGAAGGTAAAATTGATTACTTCGTCGCGGGAGTCGGCACAGGCGGAACGATTACAGGTGTCTCCCGATTCCTGAAACAGGATCAGGGATTACAGGTGAAATCTGTTGCAGTCGAACCTACCAGCAGCCCTGTCCTCTCTGGTGGTGAACCGGGTAAACACAAAATCCAGGGAATCGGAGCTGGATTTATTCCAGGTAACTGTGATACGTCGCTGATTGATGAGGTCATTCAGGTCACCGATGATGAAGCATTCGAAATGGCCGGGAAAATCGCCCGGCGCGAAGGGATCACTTGCGGAATCAGTTGTGGTGCCGCCATGCATGCAGCCTTAGAAATCGCTAAACGTCCGGAAGCGGAAGGGAAAACCATCGTTGTCATTTTGCCTGACTCCGGCGAACGTTATCTGTCCACCCCACTGTTTGACGATGCACGCTGATCGTTTTCCGGGTGCTTTAAGTCATTGAAAGAGAGTCCGTTCCGGGCAAAATTCCAATACAGCCCTGCTGTACATATTTCTTTACGTTCAGTTCTGCTGTCGGAACGGTAGCCACCAGCGGTCAGCGGCTGTATCCTTCTTAAAAACAGAAATTACATGGAACCCCCAGACTGGATCGGTGTCTTTCGGAACAGCACGTCAGCCAGTTGAAGTTACAGGGATTCTTTCAGATATTTACACAGATTTGGATAGTTAACCATGCGTTTTGAAACCAAGTGCGTACATACCGGAGTTGATAAGGACAGCACCTTTAACAGCTGTACAACGCCAATCTATACCTCATCAACTTTCTATTGGGATAGCCTGGAGAGCCATAAGGGTTTTGATTACACCCGAAGCGGCAACCCGACCCGCAGCGCCATGGAAGAAAACATTGCCGCTTTGGAAGGGGGCGTCTCCTGTCGGGCTACAGCGACCGGTATGGCAGCCATCACCCTGGTAATGCATCTGTTTAAACCTGGTGATCATATTATTGCTGGCGACGATATCTATGGCGGCACCTATCGACTGTTTGCAGATGTTTTCACGAAATGGGGTATTACATTTTCTTTTGTGAAAATGAGTGATGCAGAAAATGTTCGGTCAGCCATCACCCCGGATACGAAAGCGATCTGGATTGAGACTCCCAGCAACCCACTGTTAAATCTGGTTGATATCAAAGCTGTCACTGAAGTGGTATCTGAAGCAGGTACTGACATCCTGACGATTGCTGACAATACTTTCTGTTCCCCTTATCTGCAGCGACCGATCGAATTCGGTGTCGATATTGTTTTGCATTCGACAACCAAATATTTAAACGGTCATTCCGATGTTGTCGGAGGCTGTGTTGTCTCTCGAACTGAAGAACTGGCTGAGCGCGTCGCTTATGTTTCGAATGCCCTGGGTCTGGGATGCGCTCCCTTTGATGCCTGGCTTGTCTTGCGAGGCATTAAAACTCTGGCTCCGCGTATGGAAGCTCATCAACGTGGTGCAATGGCATTAGCCCGGATGCTGGAGTCGCATCCGAAAGTAGAACGCGTCTATTATCCGGGCCTGGAATCTCATCCGCATCATGAACTGGCAAAACGTCAACAGGACGGGTTCGGCGGAATGCTGAGTTTCGATGTGCATGACGGCCGACCTGTCGCTGAAAAAGTCATGCTCAATTCCAAGCTGTTCCTGCTGGCAGAATCACTGGGTGGTGTAGAATCATTAATTGAATACCCCGAAAGCATGAGCCATGCATCCATGACACTGGAGGCGCGACGTGCCGCAGGTATTACAGAAAAAACGGTGCGGGTTTCAGTTGGTATCGAAAGCCCGGAAGACCTCGTTGCAGACCTGAAACAGGCCTTAGACAGTTGATCTGAGTGGCGCTGTTACTTCCAGATTTTAGAATCGTAGTGGAATGTATGCCAACATCGTTCCACTGCTGCAGGGAGTCAGTGAATTCTCACAGAAGAAAGCATTGAACGCGTGCAATATGCGTTTCCATTGTGATATGATGCTGCATTGGATTTAAAATGATGCCAATGAAACTCTACTTCGATCCTGTATGATCAGACCGTTTTCCGATCACGACACTTTTCCCACAGTTCATCCTTCAGGAAACAAAGAAGGCCGAGGTTATGAGTATAGACTCCTACGACCCCTGTCCGTGTAACAGTGGTAAAAAATATAAATTCTGCTGTCATTCAGTCGGAGATGAAATCAGTAAGATCTCGCATCTGCATGAAACTCATCAGACAGCGACTGCATTACAACTATTGGATCGACTCAAGAAGAACCATCCCGATCAACCTTTAAGCTTCATCACCGAAGCTCAGATTTTGATGGCAGAACGGCGATTTGAAGACGCAATTGCTCCATTAGTTCAATGCCTTGAACATGACCCGAATCACCCGGCTGCCCATTCTCTGCTGGCAACTTCTTCATTCCTGGCACACGGTTATAAGCATTCACAAAAAACGATTTATACAGCGTTTCAGAAATGTGCTGCCGTAGATGTCAGTCTGGCAACTCCACTGGCCATCAGCATTGCCATCGCGCTCCAGATGCGCGGATACTATCTGGCTGCCCGCGAACATTTTGCTCTGGCGATGCGGGTTGCCTCTCAGGAATACCAACAGAGCCTGTTCATGAATCTGCTGGAATTTGATGGCGATGATCAAATCCCCTATCAGTTTCGAGGCGTTCATATCCTGGAGCGATGTGCTCTGGAAGACTCAGAACAGCAAGAGACCTTTGCAAAAGCCCAACGGCTGGCAAACCTTGGCTGCTATCGATCTGCAGCAGGTCTTTTTAAACAACTGGCGGAAACCACCGGACTGGTCACGCTCTGGAAAAATGCAGCCTTCTGTTACGCGTGGGCTACTGATGAAGTCAAAGCTGCTGAATTGTTTCATCACGCAGCCAGCCTCGAAACAGATTTTGCCGAAGCAGTTGAACTGGAAACACTGGCTCAACTACTCGACCTCAACAATACAGCGGATGTTGTTAATTCCATTGAAAAAATATTTGAAGTGGAATCTATTTCCCGCTTTCTGACTCTGCTGGAACAGCACCCACAGATATTACGCGGTAACGTACCTCCTCCGCAGGAGCAGAACCCTGACGAAAACAACCCCATTGCCTACTTTCAAATCACCAATACCCCCGTCGATACAGAATCGAACGGCGAAGACATTACACTCGAAAATGTACCGACTGTCATTGGCGATATTGATGTCTTCGATGCAGATCGACAAATCGGTCAACCAGCGCTTATTCATCTGTATGCGTACGAAGGTGAACAACAGACGCTCGCCGAGAAGATTTTTGAAGAAGCACTGGGTGATCAAGGCAAAACAGACTGCGGTTTAAAAGTCGTAGAACGTGATACAGAAGAGACCGGGAATCCACTGTCTCCGATCCCAACAGAACAATGGCCACTCTTTTTCCGCTGGAGCTTCCCACAAAAAATGCCGATTCTCAAACGGCGGGAACTAGAAGCTCTGCAGTGGAAAAAACTCCTCGCGGAAACCTGGCCCAATACAAAACTGGACAGTCTGAACGGGAAAACTCCTAAAGAAGCTGCTGCCGATGAAGACCTGAAAACGGCTTTGACTGCAGCTGCTTATGTACTCGATGCACAAACCCTGTCACTGGGGCATTTTCTGGACTTTTCAGAACTCGATCCAGAACTGGGTCTGACTGAACTTCCTCAGCTGGAAGTAAATGAATCATCACATTTCAATACCTGTTCCTCAATGACGCAAAACCGGATCCCGGCGAAAGTGCTCAGTGATTCACAATTGATGTATATCTTCAATCGCGCACTCCTCATTCGGCATCCCCGATTTCTGTATGATGTTTTGATCGAAGTACTCAATCGGGACGAATGCAAAAAAGAAGTGGATCTGGACCGTGTTTACACAACACTGACAGAGATCTGTCATAAAAAAAATCAACGAGAGGAAATGTTAACCTGGATCAAAAAAGGACAGGAGAATTCGCAGTCACAACCCAATAAATCATTTGAACATGAAATGCAGTGGAAAATGCGCGAGCTGTCTTTCCGCCTGGAAGACACCTCCGATCCCGAGCTATCTGATTTCATGAAAGAAATCTGGGACAAATACGGTAAAAAGACGCCTCAAATCAAAGAGTACCTTATGGCCTTTGCCCAGGCATTTGATTTGAATCTTCCCTGGATGTCTGACGCTTCGCTGTTGGATACTGGTAATCTCAGCGGAAACGTTTCTGGAGAGGGGATCTGGTCACCCGGTGATGCCACTCCCGACTCTGATTCCGGGCAGAAACTCTGGATTCCGGGGCAATCCTGAGTAAATCAAACCGAAGCAGAATCAATCATCACAATTCAGCCCTGCAGGAAAGTGTAGCAGACTGTGGATCCTATCAGAGTGTTTTCCAGTCCAGAAGAAGTGATGCAACGCGCCTTGGAGTTGGCACGACGCGGCATTGGATCTGTTGAGCCAAACCCTGCTGTCGGATCGGTCATCGTGGATGACAACCTCAAGCTCATTGGTGAGGGTTACCATCAGCAATGTGGAGGCCCTCATGCAGAAATTCATGCTCTTGAAATGGCCGGTGAAGAGTCTCAGGGCAAAACCATTTATGTCACACTCGAGCCCTGTTGTCATCAGGGTAAAACCGGCCCCTGTTCTCAAGCCCTGATTCGGGCGGGCATTAAGAAAGTAGTGATCGCGATGCGCGATCCTGCTCCACACGTTGACGGGGGTGGTATTGAAGAACTGAAACAGGCTGGAATCGAAGTCGAAGTCGGTCTATTGGAATCTGAGGCACTGGCTCTGGTCCGTCCATTCGTTAAACGCGTGACACAGAATTTGCCCTGGATCCATGCCAAGTGGGCGATGACTCTCGATGGCAAAATCGCGTCACGGTCTGGTCATTCACAGTGGATCTCCAATCAACGCTCTCGGAAACGGGTTCATGAATTGCGAGGCTTTATGGATGGAATCATGGTCGGGCAAAAGACAGCTGCCGCTGATGACCCGCTTCTGACTGTCCGCCCTCCCGGGAAACGAATACCTGCTCGAATTGTCGTCGATTCACAGGCCAGTCTTGCCATGCAATCTCAACTGGTTCAGACAGTGGATGAGGCACCCGTAATTGTGGTCGCACATCCTTCTGCTACAGAAGGAAAAGTCTACCAGCTCGAACAGGCAGGAGTTGAGGTTCTACTGATTCCCGGCTCTACCAATGAGGCAGCGAATCAACCAGACCTGCGACTCTGCCTGCAGGAACTCGCTCGACGGGACATGACCAATATCCTGGTGGAAGGAGGAGGTGGTTTGCTGGGCTCCTTCTTCGATCAAAGGCTCATTGATGAAGTGCACGTATTCGTCGCACCAAAGATTATTGGTGGAGCAGAAGCGGTGACGCCGATCGCGGGAACCGGACTGGGAAAAATCCCAGAGCTGCAAAACCTGCGGGATTATCAAATCCAGCAATTGGATTCAGACATTTATGTGACTGGACGGGTGGAATACCCTGAATAAGCCAGACAGCTGGTTTAATGCAGCGAGCGTGAGAGTGTATCCAGCAGGGTTCGTAACTCAGGTCGTTGTCTGATGACTCCCACCAATGCGTACTTGCTTAGATTGCTGCCATACATCTGCCGATTCAGAGTCGGTCGAACTTCATTTTTAAAGTAGCGATCCTGACGTAATCGAATCGCAGCATAACTGGCAGCCATTGCCACCAGCCCCAGTCCCAGATCGATATACCAGCCCCCCCATCCGAGACCAAACGTCTCATGGATGACGACACAAGTCCAGAACCAGACTAGAATCGAGATCCATACAGGGCGAGCAACTAGTGCATTCAGCCGTTCATTTGCGTGCACGAGATGACCATAAAATTCGGGACTCGCCATTTCATCAAGAGGACGCTCTTTCTGAAAATTCTCGCAGATCAGTTCTCCATGATTGCGTGAAACAATCACAGACTCTCCCTCCTCTGGGAGAAAATCAGCCAGATATTCCAGTTCCTCAAAGGGTGAACTCATCCCTTGCCCCTTAAACTCTTTTTCACTGAGAGTGAAGTTCCAATAAAATTTATCTCTACCCGATACACAGTCCACTGTGCCAGGAAAAGAATTCCAGATCAGAATTTTCGCTTTCTGAGAAACACTTCAAAAAGATCGAATGACATCTATTATTTTATCTAAATCATTCTCAACGACAATAGGTCCGTTGGAAAAAGGAGCTGTATTCACCCCATGACTCGTCAGTTTTTCATCCATATGTTCATCAGTTGCTGAATGATAGCTGACAGTGGCATTCGGATCTTTCAATTGATGCCCTGTTAAAACACAGACAACCCGATCACTTGCGGAAATCACTCCTTCACTTTTCAGCAGTTTCGCTCCAGCGACACTGGCAGCACTGGCCGGTTCACATCCGAAACCACCTGCACCTACCTGAGCTTTCGCATCAAGAATCTGCTGATCATCCACCTCGCGAACAACGCCATCACAGACATCCAGGGCACGTAACGCTTTAGAGAAATTCACAGGCCGGTTAATTTCGATCGCACTGGCTAATGTTGAAGCACGGCGGTTTTCGTTATCCATTTGTGTGAAGTAATCTGTTGATTGATCCCGATCGTAATTACCAGCATTCCAACGGATGCCGTGTTGCTCATAGAGCTGGTAAAGAGTATTGGCTCCGTGAGCGTTGATGATCGCCAGCCTTGGAATACGATCAATTAACCCCAGTTGTTTCAATTCCATGAATGCTTTTCCGAAAGCACTCGAGTTACCGAGATTTCCGCCAGGCACCACGATCCAGTCTGGTACTTCCCAGTTCAGACTTTCGAGCACACGAAACATGATCGACTTCTGGCCTTCGAGTCGAAATGGATTCACACTGTTACAGAGATAAATCCCTTCCTGAGCACAAACCTCACGGACCCGGGCCAGTGCATCATCAAAGTCCCCCTGAATCTGTACAGTCTTAGCACCATAGTCGAGCGCTTGTGATAATTTTCCAAACGCAATTTTACCACTGCCGACAAATACGACGACTTTAAATTTCTGAGCAACGCTGGAATAGATCGCCAGTGAAGCACTGGTATTTCCAGTTGAAGCACATGCTGCCACTTTTGCTCCGACCATCACTGCGTGTGTTGAGGCAGCAGTCATCCCGTTATCTTTGAAACTGCCTGAAGGATTCAGACCTTCGTATTGCAGGTATAAACCATCTTCGTTTAATCCTGCGTATCGTGCGACAGGAGCTGAAGCTTTCAACATCGTCTGACCCTCACCGATTGTGATGATCTGATCATCCTGTGCGAAAGGCAGTAATTCCCGAAACCTCCAGACGCCACTGAAATCAATGGGATTGTTTCGTGTACTCCAGCGTTTCTCAAACTCGCGCAGCGACTGAGGCACCGGAACCTGATCCCAGTGATAAGTCACATCCAGCAGTTCGCCACATTTGGGACAGCTGGTTAAGACTTCGTCCAGGGAATAAGTTGCCTCACAGGCAGGTGAAATGCATTTCTGGTAAGCAAGCTCAGTCGATACAGTGGAAATCGTCTTCTCTCCTCAGTTTCAAGACAGGTTCGATGATTTGAGTTGAATCACAGACTCGGGTCTACTGGCGATATTGTCCTGACCACAACTACGATTGGCAACAGAAAGCGTCTCGAATCAAGCCGTTTTTCCGAGAAGTCCGCCTGATTATAAAGAATGTCCCGTCTCTCCCATCTTGAAATAATGCTTATAAGGTCTTACATTGATTTGATTAACAAACTTTTCTATTGATCCGTTCATCGAAACCTCAAAAAAGCAGGCAGTACATCCATGTTCGAACTTTCTAAGGTACAAGCCGCTCTGGAACAGTTTTCTCTGGATGGCTGGCTGTTGTACGATTTTCGCGGAAGCAATATTCTGGCCCGCAGAATTCTCGATATTCCTAATGAGGCCATGGGGTCGCGCCGCTTTTTTTATTTTATTCCCCGTTCTGGCGAGCCAGTTAAACTGGTCCATCGAATCGAATCCGAGGCCCTTGATCATTTACCGGGTCAGAAAATCATCTACCTGAAATGGCAGGAGTTAGAAGCGGGAATCAGGACAATACTGCAAACAACCAGTCGGGTCGCAATGGAATACTCGCCGCGAAATGCGAATCCGTATATTTCCCGTGTCGACGCAGGTACGGTTGAGCTGGTCAGAGAATCAGTTGAGTCAGTTGTTCCCTCAGGGGATCTGGTACAACTGTTTGAAGCGGTCTGGGATCAGGAGCAATGGGAACTTCATCAACGGGCGGGAGTGCACACTGATAAAGCATTCGAAATTGCCTGGACGTTTATTGCGACTCAGATTAGAGAGCAGGGGGGTGTAGAGGAACAGGCGGTGTGTGATGTGATCATGCAGCATTTTCAAGAGACCGGATTGACAACCTATCACCCTCCCATTGTCGCGCGCGAAGCACATAGTGGAGATCCCCACTACGAAACCGGAACCGGTACGGATACATTAATCAAAGCAGATGAATTTGTTCTGATCGATTTATGGGCCAAACTGGATGTGCCGCGCGGCGTTTATAGTGATATGACCCGTGTCGGATTCACTGCAAAAGAAGTCCCGGAACAACATACGAATATTTTTCAGATTGTAGCAGCAGCGCGCGATGCGGGAATCGCTCTGGTGGAACAGTCATTTCAAGCAGGGATACCCCTGCAAGGCTGGGAAGTAGATCAAGCATGCCGGAATGTAATTGAAGAAGCAGGCTATGGCGAATACTTTGTGCATCGAACTGGCCACAGCATCGGCCAGGAAACTCATGGAAACGGGGCCAACATGGATAACCTGGAAACTCATGAAGAGCGACTCGTTTTACCCCAGACGTGTTTCTCCATTGAACCAGGAATCTATCTCCCGGAATTTGGAGTGCGCAGCGAAATCAATGTCTTCATCGACGAACAACATCAGGTGCATGTGACAGCAGGGGAACGTCAGACAGAGGTCCTGCCGATTATGGCAGAGTATTAAAAGTCAGGAATTCTGAATCCTGACATTTGTAGCGTCTCCAAGTCTATCTGTAATCAGATATGACAGAGTTGGAGACGCTATTGTTCCCATGAATGAGTTTTGCTGGAGTCCCGAGCAACTGGGATTACTCCTGATCGATGCGTAACATCTCATCCAGAATAACGGGGTGCCAGAGATCGTCGCGCTGCGATACTTCGATGTAGTTCTTTCTTGCCCAGGTGCGCAGCCTCATCTCCTCTATAGCATCGACTGAAAGTCTGTCTGCTTCTTCTGCTGAAAAAGGAATTGTAGCTGAAATACCCAACGGTCTTCTCCTCACGCTTAAAGTTTTGAGAATGAAACTCGGCGAACCAGCTTCCTGCAGCCGCGCGACCCAATTTGTTAAAGAACAACCCTGAACTCTCTCTGGATGATCCCTGGCAAGGATCTTCAAGCGGGCGAGAGAGCTGTTTTCAGGTCTCTGGCGAAAATACCACTCCTGACATTAATCACCAGAATTGACAAATATTGTAACTTATATGGTGTAAATTCAAGTCGAAAATAGACTTGTAAAACGATAAATGACGGAAGAGCAGGGCCTGATTAGAGTTAGAATTTCACTCAATCTGAAGGCCGGAACCGGATTATTGCCAATATCTGCTTTATTTCTCTAGCGTGACATCGACTGTGGTCCCCATCGGAAAAATGGGCCAGAGTGGTCCAGCGGGTTCAACATATACCAGAATGATACTTTCAGACGAACCAGGCTTTTGAATTGCCTGCTCTGAAATTCTCTGGATGGTGCCTTTCCCTTTCAAATCTCCGGAAAACATGATTTTGACTTCTTTCCCTTCGTCAAACAGGCTGATCTTCCGGGAAGGTACTTCCACAACCAGATAGGGATGCTCTTTGTCAAAGAGCTCCACAATCGGAGCCCCTTTTTTGACAGAATCTCCTTTTTCACTCGCGAAGATTCCAACTGTTCCATATCTACCCGCTTTCAACTGTAAAGCATCTCGCTGAGATTCCAGTTGCTTCAATTCCTGTTTCACACGATCCAGACGGTTTTTTATGACTTCCACTCCCATGGCAACTCGAATTTGAGCTGGAAGTTTCCGCTGGATTGCTTTTAACTCTTCCATCTGATCTTCACAGAGTTTAACGCGTGCGGCAAATACTTCCGCTGAATTTCGGGCCGATTCCTGACGCAACATGGCTGTGATTCTATTTTCATCAGGTAACCGGCTTTCATAAACCAGCGAGCGAAAAACATCCTCATTGGATCCATTACTCGAAATCGAATCATAATCCTGCAGGAAATCCTGCCAGGCCAGGTTGGTTATCTGATGGATATATTTCTCCTTCAGATACTGTGAGGACTTCAACTTGGCATTGAAGACTTCCGACTCGATTTCTTTATTTCGTAAAGCCAGTTCGACTTCGCTTTTCGCCTTAGACTGTTCCAACTCAGATTCCAGCATTACCAGTTCCTGCTGTTTCGACTTCCAGCTCTTCTCAAGGCTTCTATCAAACAGAGTCAAAATTGTTTCTCCGCTGGAAACCGTTTGACCTTCCTGGACATGCACTTCCTGAATGATGGCATCGCTTTTTGCTGTGATGATGGTTTTAGGGGCTTGCAAGGAACCTACATAGGTTTCTACTCGAACGCCACGTACCCATTGGGCACAAATAATTCCACCCGCCAGAGCTAAGCATAAAATGAAAATCGCCCGAGCTCCAAACGTCGAATGGTGCTCGTGCAGATGGTTCTGTACCTGATAATCATCTAATAATTCAGAAGGCATTTCTGACTGTCCTACAATCATCCAGACTCATTCAATCATCCCGCATGCGTGACATAACACGCCTTTAATCGAATCGGATGCCGAACGACCAGAATTTACCTCAAAACCAGCAAAATCCACACAACCCTGCAGTTAGCTGTTAAACTTTAACGCTTACGAAGTCTGACTCTCGCAAGCCACCCCTGAGATGTATCCTTGTGTACACTTTTTGAATTTCTTTCCAGAGGTGCTTCCTGCGTTCGCATTTATCAAATTCTTCCGATAGGATGATACTTTATTTGAACTTATCTGTCTGAAACACAGCTTCAGTCGGGCAGCATCTGAAGTGTGAACATAATACTGTCCAACGATATCTAAAGCGGAAGAAAGTGATATTAATTTCATGAAACCAATCGTACAAATCTCATTAGATCTGACCAATATTGAAGAGGCTTTAGAGACTGCTGAGATGGCGATGAGAGCCGGCGTCGACTGGCTGGAAGCAGGTACTCCGCTGATCCTGGCTGAAGGCCTGAATTGCGTGAGAGAGCTGCGTAAGAACTTTCCGGAAACTCCGATCGTCGCTGACCTCAAAACCATGGATGGAGGCTATCTGGAGGCAGAAATGATGGCGAAAGCGGGAGCGACTCATGTAGTCGTCATGTCGCGGGCACATGAAGAAACCATCCACTGTGTCGTGCAGGCTGGGAAAGACCACGGTGTCAAAGTCATGGGTGATAACCTGGC
>JAGQQP010000130.1 GCA_020426085.1 Planctomycetaceae bacterium
ACCTTCAATGCAGAATAGCGAACTTCATTGATTTCCAGCTGTGAGAAACTTTGATTCAACGCAACCCGGATTAAATGTGCGGTGCGGATTAATAGATCGATCTGTTCGACGCTCTCATGATGCTGCAGGGAACGCCAGTCAGCGGGACCAGACATTGAATCGAATTTCGAATTATTTTCCACTTCCATATATTTCAGCCTTCAACTGATTCTTCCAACCCATTTCCAATAATGAACGCTGCAAACGACGGACAGCGCAAATGCCCTTCTTCATATTTCGGACATGAAGTATTAGTATCTGAAGGAGTTATCGGCATAACCCGCAAAGTTTTACATAAGTAAAAACCGATTTCAGGTTGCACTGCCGCTGAAAAGTCGGAACAATCAATGAGAAGCAGTTAGATTGAATTACTCGAAACCCCATCCGGGAGAACGCTTTACATGAAACGATCCGCCCTCGCTCGTCACTCAGCACTCAAATATGCGGCCACCCTGGTTACCCTATTTTCACTTTTGGCCTCAACCCACGGAATTTACGCAGCTCCCAAACCGAATGTCATCGTGATTTACGCCGATGACCTTGGATATGGGGATCTGGCCTGCTTCGGGCACCCGACGATCAAGACTCCTGCCCTGGATCAGATGGCAGCAGAAGGGATGAAATTCACCCAGTTTTACTCGGCTGCGCCGGTGTGCACTCCCAGTCGAGCCGCTTTGATAACGGGTCGCTATCCGATCCGTTCAGGCATGTGCAGCGATAAACGAAGAGTTCTGTTCCCCAATTCCGGCGGGGGAATTCCGGCGAGCGAAGTCACCCTGGCGGAAGCTTTAAAAACAGCCGGTTATCAGACAGCGTGTGTCGGTAAATGGCACCTGGGTCATCTGCCTCAGTTTCTGCCTACGAGTAACGGTTTCGACAGCTATTTCGGAATTCCTTACTCCAACGACATGGATCGAATCGCGGACCGCAAACTGGGGCGTAGTATCTTCCTGAAACCGGAAGTCAAATACTGGAACGTCCCCCTGATGCGCGATCAGGAAATCGTCGAACAACCCGCTGATCAAACCACAATTACAAAACGCTATACAGAAGAAACAATCAAGCTGATTCAACAGCACAAAAAGCAGCCCTTCTTTATCTATCTCGCACACAACATGCCTCACGTGCCTCTCTTTCGTTCCAAAGAGTTTCAGGATCAAAGCCGTCGCGGATTATACGGCGACGTGATTGAAGAAATTGACTGGAGTGTCGGTCAGATTCTGGAAGAACTCAAAACACAAGGCCTGGACCAGAATACGATTGTCTGGTTCTGCAGCGATAATGGTCCCTGGCTGATCTTTAACGAGCAGGGGGGATCAGCTGGTCTATTGCGGGACGGAAAAGGAAGCACCTGGGAAGGGGGGATGCGTGAACCAACGCTCGCCTGGTGGCCCGGTCATATTCCTTCGGGTTCCGTATCGCAGGAACTGGGTAGCACGATGGACATCTACACCACGTCCATCAAGCTGGCGGGAGGGAACGTCCCGACCGACCGGGTGGTGGATGGAGTGGATCTCACACCTGTTTTACTGGAAGGGGGGAACAGCCCCCGCGAAGTCATGGCCTACTATCGAGGCACAAAACTGATGGCGTTACGCAAGGGTCCGTGGAAAGCACACTTTATCACGAAACCCGCCTATGGAAACGAGCCATTTCAGGAACACAATCCGCCGGTTCTGTATCACCTCGAACATGATCCTTCCGAAAAGTACGACGTGGCCAAAGACCATCCCGATGTCATCAAAGAACTGAAAGCGGCAGCAGAACAGTTTCAGAAAACAGTAAAACCGGTTCCGTCACAACTGGAAATTCCTCTGCCGAATTAGCCGGTCACTGGATTCGATGACATACTGATAAAGCAATCTGGATTGAGAAAAACAGAGCGGGGAACGCTATCATACAATGACAGCATTCTCCCCATGGGGCTCTGTTTACCAATAGCAGATGTAGCGGGGGCCTTCCGGTTCTTCCCTGATGCGAAAATGGACTGCTTTACTGTATTTTTCCTGATCGAAACTGTCCCATTCCGCACAGAAGAGGGGTAATTGAATTGCATCAAATCCCGGACGCGGATCAGGCAGACGCATGTACGCATCATGGATCAATGCCATCGCGACCATGATGGGGTGCTTATCAGTATCAGGCTGGGAAAGCAGGAGTTCCTGAGAGCGGGCTGCGTTCAGACAGTCTTTAAATCGCTTTTCGCGGAGACACTCTGAAGCCATACGTTCGACAAATTTCAGCAGATTATCAATGCCGTGCTGATTCAGCAGGAAATCTTTACGGCTTTCAAACTGCAGTGCAATTTCAATCTGTTTCTGAAGTTCTTCATCGGTATCACAGGGAATCGGCATGCGGCCGTAACCATCAGGGACAATGGACTCAATGGCTTTAATTGTCTGCGCCAGATCAGGTGGGTTATGATTCATTTTTTGTTTAACTGTCAAAGAGGTTCTGGGATTCTTTCGGATACAGGATTCAGATTTACTGCTGGGAGATTATATATAAAAACCGAAAAACGATTCATCCCCGTTTTGAAAATAAAAAAGAGCCGATTGAGTCTGGCCTCAATCGGCTCTTTATAAATGATCTGTGATCTCACTGCCTGACTGCTTATTTCAGGAAGAAGTCATCTGGTCCTTTGTGCGTGTAATAAGGATACTGCACAATGCCCAGTGGCTGATTTGGCTGCGGATAAACGGCCGCAGGAGGGACATACTTGTATGTCTGATAGTGCTTCGGGCGTTTATTTTGATGATAGGTATTTTTATGACCGGATTTCCAGCCACCTGCACCCGGTGGGCAGTACGCACCGCCATGACGATAATGTCCCATCTGCTGGATGGGAGCCTGCTGGCCTGCATACTGCTGATGCATTGCCTGCTGATACTTCTCCATCATTTCAGCCTGCTGCTGCATCAGGAACTCTCCGTCGGCCGACTGACCCCGAATGACCTGGCTATTCGAACATCCCACGCACAATGGTAGAATCAGACAAGCGGCCATCTGACATAAAAAGTGAGGCTTCATTGGCTTCCTTTCCCCCGGTTTCACTGAATTTGAGCGTGTTTCCGTTCGCGCTCATCATTGGGTATAATTGATACCTGCTGAGAATTCTGCGGACACTGACTGGCTTGAAATCGTACAGGATCTGCAAAAGACTTAATTCTTTTATCGGCCATTCCGAGTCAAACAATAGTTAAAATCACCAAGAATCGGAAAACCGGCGTAATATTCAAATCTGATCGACCTTGCAGAATCGTTAAAACCGGGATAGATTATCGGAGTTTCCTACTCTACAAAATCATAACAGTGAAATTAGTTAAAGTGGGCTGTTTTAAAGTTTGCGTTTTTTTCAGGCAAGACATCGTCTGTGACGAAGTGCTCATATTGCTTTGTTCTTTGCCAACAAGGGAGTGTTCGGCGTGTTTGTAGCTGCATCATCACGTTGCTTTTCTGATGAATCATTTGAAGTCAGTTGTGAGCGTCTCACAGATCTGGAGTTCGATAAAATCGAAATCTGGATGGATGAGGGGAGCGATCATCTGAAACCATCTGAAGTCGTCACATCACCGGAAGAGTTTTATTCGCGTTTTCGGGAAACGACCCGGTTGACCCCGATCGCCTTCTGTCTGGAGAACGATATCAAGCCGGCGGAATTCAAATCCTTGTGCAAAGCGGCCAAGATGTTGCGGATTGCACAGATTACTATCCCGGCAGCTCCACTGGGAACGCCATTCAATACGGAAATTGATCGACTCAAAGCATTACTGGAAATAGCCAGCCGTGACGGGATTCGACTTTCCATTAAAACAAAAACAGGGCAACTGACCGAAGACCCGCGGACCGCGACAGAACTCTGTCAGTCTGTGAAAGGTCTGGGACTGACACTTGACCCGAGTTACTATACCTGTGGCCCCTTCAGTAATACTTCTTACGATCTGGTATTTCCGTATGTCTGCCACATTCATCTGCGTGATTCCACTACCGATCAGATTCAGGTTCCCGTCGGACTGGGAGAAATCGATTACAGTCGCCTGATCAGCATGCTGGAACGTCAGGACTATCATCAGTTTCTTTCAGTGGAACTCCTCCCGGAACTGTTAAAAGATACCGACCGGGCACTGGAGTTGAGAAAACTGAGAATGCTGCTGGAATCCGTTGTGATCTGAACTTCTGCCAGTCAGTCTACCATACAGAAACAGACAGAGCCTTCCGCATCGCTGAAGGCTCTGTCTGTTTTATTTTTATCTGAAGTGGAAGAGATCGCTTATTTGTAGTCGTTGGGATTACCAAACAGACCGCCACTTCCACCACCGGTTGATTCATCCGCATTTCCACCCAGCAGTGGTCCTTTGCGTTTGCGTTCGTAAGCAGGCTGCTCTTCAACTGGTTCTTCAGCTGCTTCCGGCTTGTCGATCATTGCTTTAATCGACAGGCTGATCCGCTTGCGGTTTGGATCGACTTCCAGAACTTTCGCCGTTGCTTCCTGGCCGGTCGATAAAACTTCTGTCACACGTTTCACGCGACGATGATCCAGTTCACTGATATGAATCAAACCTTCCAGGCCTGGCTCCAACTCGATGAATGCACCGAAGTCTGTCGTACGGGTGACCTTTCCGGAGACAGTTGATCCGGTGGCATAACGGTCTTCGGCCATTTTCCAGGGATCCTGCTGCAGTTGTTTCATTCCCAGGCTGATGCGATTCTTTTCTTTATCGATCTTCAGAATTTTCACATTGATCTGCTGATGTTCGCTGAGAGCATCTTTGGGATGTTTGATCCGGTTCCAGCTGATCTCGCCGATATGCAGGAAGCCGTCAATGCCTCCCAGATCCACGAACGCACCATAATCTTTGATGTTCTTCACGACTCCGGTATGTTCCTGACCGATGGCCAGTTTTTCCCACAGCTCTTTCTGAATTTCTTCGCGTTCTGATTCGAGATACTTGCGTCGGCTCACAACCAGATTGCGTTTTTTGGGATTCACTTCCGTAATCTGAACCGTCAGTTTCTGACCTACGAAAGGTGCGAGGTCACCCACAAAATACAGGTCGACCTGACTGGCAGGTAGAAAGCCTCTCAAGCTTCCCACATTGACTTCCAGTCCCCCTTTGTTCGATTTATTGACAACACACTCGACAACCTGACCGGCAGAGACCGCATCCCAGTCACCAGATGGTTTATGATGTCCGCGTGGCAGTGAAAGCTGGATTAAACCTTCTGCTTCTTTCACGCTGGTGACTTTGACGTCGACTTCCTGGCCGATGACAGGTGTTTTCTCGCCGAACTGACGCAGGGGAACAATTCCGGGAACTCCCATTGCTTTGGCACCGAGATCGATAAAGACATCGTCGTTGTTGATGGATTCGACGATCCCTTTTAACTTATCGCCTTCGCCAATGCCTTCTTCAGCGGCACCCGATTTTGCAGCAGACGCAGCGGGAGCATCTTCTGATTTGGCTTCGGCAGCAGCTTCTT
This sequence comes from Planctomycetaceae bacterium, assembly GCA_020426085.1. GTDB lineage: Bacteria > Planctomycetota > Planctomycetia > Planctomycetales > Planctomycetaceae > Gimesia. The sequence continues at coordinate 5,521 of JAGQQP010000130.1, forward strand.
CATCACTCAGAGTTTTGGGAAGTTCCTTTGCTCCCTGTCCAGATAACGCTGCTGCGAGTTCGGCTTCCAGATCTCCATCCAAGTCATCGACACCAGGAATGTCAACTGGCTTCGCAGCTTCTGCAATCTGCATCATCGCTGCTTCCTGAAGCTGTTCCTGGGTGGGTTCAACCGCTGGTTCTGTCTCGCCCTCTTCTGCTTTGGGAGCAGGAGCAGCGCTGGACCCCTTTGCGGGAATGGCTTTGAACTGATTCGGGTCGACCGTAGGCTTCAACTGAACTTTGCGTTCCGTTTTTTCCGCTTCCTGTGTTGCGGCTGCTTCTGGTTCCGCAGGTGTTTCGGCCTGGGGAGTTCCAGCAGGAGCTGAAGAGGTCGCCTCATTCATGCCGGCATCGGACTCCTGGGGAGTCTCTGCCTGGTCCTGATCGGCTGGTGATTTCGCTTCCAAAGCTTCTTCACTCGTATTAACTTCTTCAGTAGATGGTCGTTCTGAACTCATGGGAGATGAACTTTCTCGCCTAATTACTTACTTCAAGATACAGGAATGTTTCACAGGCTCGTCAGGCCAGCTGCAGACAGACATCCACCCGACTGCAGTAACTACTTCATTTCAGGCTCGAAAACCTGTCGGACTAATTAAAAGAGTATCACCGCTGCAGCAGACCTGCAATTCGCAGGGCCTAGTTTTCCGATTTTTTCACTTTTGCCTTCACACAACGTAACCCCAGTGCAGGACTGATTGAAGTTGCTGCCTCTTTCTTTCGAAAAGCGGATCGCAGCTGGTCATATCGGTCCGTCCAGGCGCCGCCTCGCACGACAATAGGCTGATCAGCTGTCACAGTCCCCCAAACGCTGCCATCTTCAGGCGCGTTTTGATAACTGTCATGCCAGGGGTCAGAAACAAACTCCCACAGGTAACCGTGCATGTCATATAAACCCCAGGGATTGGGCTTGAGGGCTCCGACTGGGGGATCATTTCCTGCTGCGTTCCCCGTATGCCATGCATATTCGTCCAGAATACGGGCCAGTTTTCCCTCATCACCGGCTTTCTGAGCCTGATCCCCGAAACTGTATTCCGTGTCTGTTCCAGCCCGGCAGCAGTACTCCCACTCGGCTTCACTGGGCAGTCGAATCTCTTCCTCCGCCGCAATCAGTTTCGCGTCCCTTAATTCAGTAGTCAGTTTCCGGCAGAATTCATTCGCGGTTTTCCAGTCAAACATTTCCGCGGAATTGCGCGGCCCTTTCCAGCGACTGGGGTTATTTCCCATCACAGCCAGGTACAGATTCTGGGGGACTTCATACCGACTCATCCAGAAATCATCCGACATTGTAACTTTATGAACAGGTCTTTCTGCAGCATCCCCTTTCGCCGATCCCATTTGAAACGTCTGGGGAAACTTACCTTTACCGGGAGTGATTGGCACCAGCTCTTTGACGAACTGTTTTAGCAGCTCAGTTTTCTGGTTGGCCTCAGCAGTGGGAGAATCCTGTTTTTCCGCTGCTGACAGCTGTGTCAGCGCGATGAACGTGGAAAACAAAAAAGCGACCGGAACAGCCAGTCGCCTGACCAATGTGATATTTTTCAGATGGTTCATATGCTTCACTACTGGTTCGGATTTTGTTAGGGTACAACTGGAAACATAGTTTACCAATGCCGGGTTGAATTCGAAAGCAGACAGGGTGCCTGAAACCAGCACACCGTGCAAACATCCCGGCATTCTCAATTCTCATATATCGCGGTTCGGGTTTCGCTTTCAGGTTCCTAGTTGAGTCAGGTCTATTCATGTCAGAGTCTCCCCACTTAATTCCGCGCAGCAGCGATCTCCTGTCGCATCAGGAATGTCAGCTGGTTGTGGTCGATGTTCAGGAAAAACTGCTCCCGGTCATCCCCGACGCCAGCAACCTGACGTATCGTATCCGACAACTGCTCCAGGCAGCCCGCCTGTTTGAAATCCCGCTACACTGTTCCGAACAATATCCCAAAGGTCTGGGAGCCACCGTACCCGAATTAGCAGAATTACTGCCTGCACCCCGGGAAAAACTGCGATTCAGTGCCGCCGCATGTCTAGGCTGGGAAACGGCCGCCAATACCATCGACAGCCGCACCCGAATTGTGCTGACTGGAATTGAAGCACATATTTGCGTGCAGCAGACCGCTCTGGATTTGTTAGCCGCCGGTTATCGCGTTATCATTCCAGTAGATGCGATTGCCAGTCGGAACCAGCTGGACTGGGAAATGGCAATCAGACGCATGGAAAACTCAGGAGCCTGTATCACTACAACAGAATCGATTCTGTTTGAATGGTGTGAGGTCGCCGGTACTCCGGAATTCAAACAGATCAGCCGACTGGTGACAGAAAAACCGTAGACGCCAATCATGGAAATCAATCTTTTTTGAGCACTTCAAATCATAAAGAACCACTCTCATGACTATTGAACATCATCTGCATCCCCCCATTAATCCTCCCCAACGCATCCTGATGGGCCCTGGTCCCAGTGATGTTGCCGCCAGTGTGCTGGCAGCGCTGGGCGCACCAACAGTCGGTCACCTCGACCCGTATTTTCTAAAGGTGATGGATGAAGTTCAGGATATGCTGCGGACCATTTTTCACACCACAAACGAACTCACTCTCGCAGTCAGTGGTACCGGGAGTGCGGGAATGGAAGCCTGTGTGGTCAATCTGCTCGAACCGGGAGATAAAATCGTCGTCTGTACGAACGGCGTATTTGGCGGCCGCATGGCAGATGTCGCAGGTCGCATCGGTGCAGAAGTCGTGCAGATTCATCGCCCGTTCGGGGAAGTGTTTTCTGTAGAAGAAATCATTGATGTGCTGCAGAAAGAGAAACCCAAGGTGCTGGGCATCGTGCATGCGGAAACATCCACGGGCGCTGCGCAGTCGCTCAAAGAAATATCAGAAGCCGTGCACGAAGCCGATGCGCTGCTGCTTGTCGATTGTGTCACCTCCCTGGGTGGGATGCCGGTGAAAATTGATGAATGGAATATCGACGCTGCTTATAGTGGGACACAGAAATGCCTGAGTTGTCCTCCCGGACTCTCTCCCGTGACCTTCAGCTCGCGTGCGGTCGCCGCCATGGACGCGCGTAAGACCAAGGTTTCCAGCTGGTATCTGGACATGTCGATGGTCCGCTCCTATTGGGGCGATTCACGCGCCTATCACCATACTGCACCAATTAACATGAATTTCGGACTGCATCAGGCATTACGCCTGGTACTCGAAGAGGGCATGGAGAACCGCTATTCGCGTCATTATGCCAATCACTGCGCCCTCAAAGCGGGTCTGCAGGCGATGGGAATTGAATTTGCGGTCGCCGAAAGCGATCAACTTCCGATGTTGAACGCCGTGAAAATTCCCGATGGCGTAGATGATGCCACTATCCGAGGTCAGTTACTGCAGCGGTTCGGCATTGAAATTGGCGGTGGTCTGGGGCCTCTGAAAGGCAAGACCTGGCGCATTGGTCTGATGGGAGAAAGCAGCCAGACTTCGCATGTGCTGCTGTTTCTGGCGGCTCTGGAGCAATGCCTGTTACAGGCCGGCTATCAGCTGACTCCCGGTGCCGGCGTAGCTGCTGCAAATGA
>JAGQQP010000131.1 GCA_020426085.1 Planctomycetaceae bacterium
TGAAAAAATCCCCCCCTGGGCTACTCTGCCGTCAGCAGCAGTTGTTTTCCATTTCGATTTAACAGACCAGGCGAGCTGCTTCGACAACCGATAAAGTGCCCCGGCTGCTCGCTTCAGGCAGACCCTCGCCGTCCTGATCCTTTCCCAGCCCTTTGATCACCGGTTGCTTTTCCATGCCCTCTTCTTCCTCGAATAACTCAGCCCGAACGACTCGAAGATCATCCGGTGCATCAATGCCGATCTTAATGGAACCTTTCCCCGTCCGAATGACTTTTACCAGAATGTCATCACCAATTCGGATCCCCTCAGCCAACTTCCGTGTCAAAACCAGCATCGTTGTCACTCCTTTTATCTATAATAAATCGCTTATCAGATTTGTTCTTTTGGTTTACCTCGTTGCAATTTGACCTGTCCACAGGTGATTGCCGTGTCTGAATTCTGGTATTTGCGATTTGCGTGCCAATGAACAACCTCACGAAAACCCTGTATCGCAAGACATTTCACAGAAAGGGTTTAAGGAGATTTATTTTTTCAGCCCCGTATTTCAGGACGGGACCTTTTTTTCAAAAACTGTCCCCAATAGTACAATTTGCAATCTTCTGAAATCAGATTGAGAACACATTTTTCAAGTTTTCCCGCTACAGCAATCGATAAGTCAGTGGCTTCGGTTGCATTCTCAGGCGGAGAAAATATACTATTGGGTTCCTCAGCTGGCCGAATCTGTTAATCTGCGGTCGCTTTACGTCAATTGAAATCAGCAAATGCTGACTTTTTCAAAACCCACTAGATAGTTAAAGAGTATACAAATGGGTCAGAAGTGTGATGCCTGTGGCAAGACTCCTGTAGTTGGTAATCGAGTTCGTCAGCGTGGTAAGTACAAATACCTCGGCGGTAACGGACGTCAGACAACCGGCGTTTCCAAGCGCGTCTTCCGCCCCAACCTGCAGAAAATCCGGGTACAGGTTGGTGGAAGTGTGGTCACTCAACGCGTTTGTACTCAGTGCATTCGCTCTGGCAAGATCACCAAAGCTGTTGCTAAAAAACCATTTACGCTACCTGCCAGCTAATACAGACACCTGCTCTCGAGTAAATCGACCATGAGCACTCAACTCACTCAGGATGAAGTTCTGAAAGTCGCATCACTCTCCAGGCTGAAGCTTTCCGAAACGGAAGTCACAGCCTTGGGAGAACAGATGGGGTCCGTACTGAAATATATCGCCATGCTGGATGAGCTGGACACGACAGACATCGAACCGATGGCCCATGCGATTGAGATTTCGAATGTCTTTCGAGACGATCAACTTCAGGAAAGCCTCCCCCGGGAACAGGCGCTGTCCAATGCACCTCAGACAGACGGAAAATACTTCCTCGTTCCAGCCATTCTGTAATTGACCGGCGTCTTTACCCTTGAGCACATAAAAGCAATAATCCAAGGCCCGGCTTGCTGACAAGTCGGGCCTTTAAAACTTATATGGAGACTCGACAGTCCATGTCTAACACTTCAGCCACCGCCAGTGAACTGCTGGCGAAAATGAATTCCGGGGAAGTCAGCAGCGAAGAGATCACTGCCGCCTGCCTGGAAGAAATTGCCCGTCGAGACAATAGTATCAATGCCTTTCTCTCCCTGCAGGCAGAAACGGCACTGGAAACCGCCCGTGAAGTCGACCGGAAACGAAAAGCGGGCGAACCTCTGGGAAAACTGGCTGGCATCCCGGTTGCCCTCAAAGATAACATCTGCGCCAAGGGTGCCACCACTACCTGCGCCAGTAAGATGCTGGAAGCGTTTACTCCTCCTTACGACGCACACATTGTCGAACAGCTTAGAGCAGCAGATGCAGTCCTGATCGGTAAAACTAATCTCGATGAATTCGCCATGGGATCGTCGACCGAAAATTCGGCCTTCAAAACTACTGCGAACCCGTGGAATACTAAGTGCGCCGCCGGGGGATCCAGTGGAGGCTCTGCAGCTGCGGTCGCTGCGGGATTTGCTCCTCTCTCACTGGGCAGCGATACCGGCGGATCGATTCGGCAACCGGCCAGCTTTTGTGGAGTCGTCGGACTGAAACCAACTTACGGACGCGTTTCCCGCTATGGCCTGGTCGCATTTGCCAGTTCGCTCGATCAGATTGGCCCCTTCGCCAGAGATGTCACTGACGCCGCCCTGCTGCTGGAAACGATTGCCGGCAAGGATCAGCGCGATACCACCAGCCTGGATGCCGACGTCCCCTCCTACACGAAGAACCTGGAACAGCCACTGGAAAACCTCAAGGTCGGTTATATCGAACATCTGCACGCAGAAGGTCTGCATGAAGATGTAAAAGCGGCAACGCAGCAGGCACTCGAAGTTTACAAATCTCTGGGTGCGGAACTGATTCCCGTGGAACTCCCGCACGCCAAATACTGTGTCGCCACTTATTACATTATCGCGCCGTCTGAAGCGTCCAGTAACCTGGCCCGCTACGATGGCGTGCATTACGGTTATCGCGCGAAACAGTTCGACAACATGATCGACATGTACGCCGCCAGTCGAGGTGAAGCGTTCGGCGATGAAGTCAAACGACGTATCATGCTGGGAACCTATGCCCTCTCTTCCGGTTATTACGACGCGTACTATCTCAAAGCACTCAAAGTCAGACGGCTGATTCGTAACGACTTCGAACAGGCATTTCAGAAGGTGGATATCATCGCCTCACCCGTCACCCCAACGCCGGCGTTTGAGATCGGCGAACTGGTGGACGACCCATTGGCGATGTACCTGGCAGACATTTTTACGACCAGCGCAAACCTGTCTGGTATCCCCGGTGTCTCAGTCCCGGCAGGCATGAGCCAGAATAAACTCCCGATCGGCCTGCAACTGCTGGCGCCGCCGCTGGAAGAAGAACGACTGCTGCGAGCCGCACGGATGTTTGAACGGGAAACAGACTGGCATCGGCAGCGTCCCGAATAGCCGAAACGAAGCCACGACTGACAACAGAAGATTGAAACCAGATACTTTTAATACTGAATAAAGGGTAGCGTGACAGAATGGACTATACGGTCATCATCGGTCTTGAAGTCCACGTGCAGTTGCAGACCAGAACCAAGCTTTTCTGTGGCTGTTCGACCAGATTCAATCCGGATCACCCCAACACACAGACCTGCCCGGTCTGCCTGGGACTGCCTGGTGCACTTCCGGTTTTAAACCGGGAAGCCTTTCATCTGGGCATGAAAACCGGTCTGGCAATCAACTGCGAAATCCCATCGTTTACCAAGTGGGACCGCAAGCAGTATTACTACCCGGATCTGCCGAAAGCATATCAGATCAGCCAGTACGATCTGCCGATGAGCCAGAATGGCTGGCTGGAAATTGAAATTGATCCGGAAACCCGCGAAACCAAAAAAGTGGGAATCATCCGGGCTCACCTGGAAGAAGACGCCGGCAAAAACAGTCACGATGAATCAGGACGGGGACACGATAGTAAAGTCGATCTCAACCGCTGTGGCACTCCGCTGGTGGAAATCGTTTCCGAGCCGGATCTGCGATCGGCCCAGGAAGCACGCAAGTACCTCGAAGAACTCAAGCTGCTGCTGACCTACATCGATGTTTCCGACTGCAACATGCAGGAAGGCAGCCTGCGTTGTGACGCCAACGTCAACCTGCATATTCACCAGGAAAACGGTGAAACCATTCCGACTCCGATTGTGGAAATCAAAAACCTCAACAGTTTCCGCGGTGTTGAACAGGCGATTGAATTTGAAGTCAAACGCCAGTGGGAAGCCTGGCAGGAAACAAAACTGAGCCTGCATGATGTTCCCAAAGAAACACGCGGCTGGGATGCCGACCGAGGTATCACGCTGGAACAAAGGGGCAAAGAAGAAGCGGCCGACTATCGCTACTTCCCGGATCCCGATCTGGCACCAGTGACTGTCACCGATGCAGAGCGGGAAAAAGTCAGCAGTGAACTCTGCGAACGACCGGCGCTCCGCAGAAATCGTCTGGAAAGTGAATACGAACTCTCCGCGTATGATGCAGCCGTCATCATCGACCAGGGACTGGCATTTGCAGATTACTTTGAACAAGTCGCCAAAGGATGCCAGAACGGGAAACAGGCAGCCAACTGGGTCACCCAGGATGTCCTGCGCGAGTTGAAAGAGAAGGGACTTGAGATCTCATCCTTCACCATCAAGCCTGAGATTCTGGCTGCTTTACTTGAGAAAGTGGAGCGCAGTGAAATTACTACCAAAAGCGCACGCACGGTTTTCCAGGAACTGATCAATTCAGAAGAATCGGAGCTCAACGCTGCTTCAGTCCAGTCCATTATTGAGGATAAAGGACTGGCTATGGTTTCCGATACAGGGGCTCTGGAAGCAGCAGTTCAAGCGGTCGTCGCTAAGAACGAAAAAGCGGTCGCGGATTTCCAGAGCGGTAAACAGGCAGCTGTGGGGGCGTTGATCGGACAGGTCATGCGAGAGGTGAAAGGGGCTGACCCCAAAGTTGTGCGGGAACTTTTAATCGAAAAGATGAGTTAAACCACTCACGGGATTATGAATCCAATTCACAACAGAAGACTGGCAACATCAAAAACAGGAGGCGCTTCCTGTTTTACTTTGATCCAGTTGGTTTAAAAAATCCCGAGTTCATCACGCGCGTCATCGGTCATCAGTTCAGGTGACCAGGGGGGCGACATTGTCAGCTGAATGCTGGCTTCATCGACATCATCCAGACGCTCCAATGCCATCTTCGCCTGAGTGATGATTTGCGGACCGGCTGGACAGGCTGGACTGGTTAATGTCATCGAAACATTGACTTTGGCCTGATTTTCATCTGATCGCTTTACATCGTACACCAGTCCCAGGTCTACAATATTGATATTCAACTCGGGATCGATGACCTGCTTCAGTGCATCAACCAGAGACTCGTCACCTCCAACTCCTCGGAAAGCTGAAAACACAGGCAACTGTTCTTCTGTCCCGTCCTGATTGTCTTCAGGTTTTTTGTTGACTTCGTCTGACATTATCCTTTTCCCTAAAAGTGTGCTGCGTCTAAATATCTACTTAAATCAACAACGATACTCAGTAAATAACCACACTTATATTCAACGGCGCCAATACTTATAAATATGATTATTAGAAAACGACCTTAAGCATCGCTTGTTTCGTATTAAATCGGACAAAATTTTGAGTTTTGTCATCTCTAATGCCGAACGTATATCTTCTGACCCCTGACTTCCACTTCAAAAGTTTGAATTGGTTTGGTGGCAGGCATACAGAGCACTTTTCCGGTCTTGAGATCGAAACGCGCTCCGTGGCGGGGACAGACGATTGCTCCCCCTTCGATACATCCTTTGGTCAACGGTTGCCCATCATGGGTGCACACATCTTCAATCGCCAGAAACTGGTCTTGAACACGTATCAAGAGAGCAGGTGTATCTCCAAGGAACACCTCCAGCCGATCTGCGTCGCCAAAATCATTGATTGATGCAATTTCTTCGAAGTCAGGCATATTCTGTGTACTGTTAATTGTCTGTGATCAGCGGAATGTTACCGACCAAATCCTAATTTTTTGATAATTGCCTGATTCAGGGTTTCTCTGACGACCTCTACCGGGATCCGGTCAAATACGGTCTGGAAGAACCCTTCTACAATCATATGCATTGCTTCATATTCCGACATGCCTCGTGACATGCAATAGAAAATCTGTTCTTCATCCACGCGACCAGCGGTTGCACCGTGCGTACAGCGCACATCGTCGGCTTCGATTTCCAGGCCGGGAATTGCATCACCGCGGCAGGTGGGTGAAAGCATCAGGGAGTCATTTCTCTGGTAGCCATTGGTCTGCTGACCTTCCGGCTCAACCCGGATCATTCCCCGCCAGATCGCCCGTGAATGATCGCGAAGGACCTGTTTATACAGGAGATCAGAACGCGTTTCCGGAGCATTATGAGCCTGTTTCGTGTAGAACGAATGGATCTGCTGATCGGTAGAGAACGTCACACCATTGACTTCCGCTTCCGCACCACGCCCATCAAGTACAACGTCCTGATGAATATGAGCCAGCTTGGCACCGATTCCGCCTACCGTCCATTGCAGGAACCCGTTATTTTCAACTCGTCCCGCCTGATGAGCAATGTGCCAGACTTTGTGATTCCAGTTCTGCAGCTGGACATATCGCAGCCGCGCCTCTTTAGCCAGGATCAACTCGACGGCCCCTGAGTGCAGGCCCAGATTTTCTTCTGTCGTTGAAGCAGTCTCTTCCAGCAGGGTCGCTGAAGCCCCTTCTTCCAGAATGACCAGTGTGTGACTGAAGTCGGCAGCCTTTTCAGCCTGCAGCGTAATCAGACTATGCAACGGTGCATCCACAACAACATTGCGAGGCACATATAAGAAAGTCCCTCCTGTCCAGAACGCAGCATGCCATGCTGAGAACCGATCAGTATTACTGTCGACAGCCTTCGTCATGAAATACTTCTGAACCAGATCACTGTGTTCCCGGACAACAGCAGCCAGATCTCCGAAAACAACGCCTTTGGCAGCCAGTTCTTGAGAAAGCTCGCTGGAGATCAGTTGCCCGTCCACATGGGTGACATGCCCGGCAAACTCAGCCTGCTCTTTCAACAATGTTGATGCCTGCTGCGTTTCCGCAGACTCAATAGCGGCGCTCAACTGAAAACGATCAGGTCTGAGAGCCCGTAAATCAACGCGACGGTACTCTTCCGGATCGAGATCCGTTTCCAGAAGTTCCGAATAACGCTTGAAGGCCTGACGACGTGATTCTGTGACCCAGGCGGGTTCATCACGGGTTGCCAGAAATGCTTCGAAAGCGGCTTCACTAAATCCAGCCGGAATGTCAGCAGAAGTATTAACGGATGAAGTACTCATACTATTGTCTGTTATGCTTTCAGTAACGATTCAGTAGAACTTCAAACCTCTTCAATGAGTTGAAGTCTGCTTTTTCAATTTTTGAATGAGAATGTTTTATAATATGAACTCGCAGGATCAACCAATCGAGCCTTCCATCTGAAGTTCGATGAGACGATTCATTTCGACGGCATATTCCATCGGCAGTTCTTTAACCAGCGGCTCGATGAACCCGGTCACGATCATGGATGATGCTTCTGCTTCAGTCAGCCCGCGACTCATCAGATAAAACAACTGTTCTTCACCGATTTTGGAAACACTGGCTTCGTGTTCGATCGCCACATCGTTGTCTTCAATTTCGATGTAAGGATAAGTATCACTGCGGCTTTCAGGATCCAGCAGCAAGGCATCACAGACCACGTTTGATTTACAGCCATCTGCATTGGGATCGACTTTAACCAGACCGCGATAACTGGAACGCCCGCCATCCTTGGAAATACTCTTGGAAATAATCCGGCTGGATGTATTCGGAGCACAGTGCACCATCTTGGCACCGGCATCCTGATGCTGTCCCTTACCCGCAAAGGCGATCGAAAGGGTTTCGCCCCGCGCGCCTTCACCCATCAGAAAGATGGCAGGATACTTCATGGTCAACTTGGAACCCAGGTTACCGTCAACCCACTCCATCAGTGAATCTTCATAGGCATGTGCCCGTTTAGTGACCAGGTTATAGACGTTATTCGACCAGTTCTGAATCGTCGTGTAGCGGAACCGCCCGCCCTTCTTGACGATGATTTCAACAACGGCTGAGTGCAGACTGTTCGAGCTATATGTCGGGGCGGTACAACCTTCGACGTAATGGCAGGAAGCACCTTCGTCAACAATGACCAGGGTCCGTTCAAACTGTCCCATATTTTCCGAGTTGATGCGGAAGTATGCCTGCAGCGGAAATTCAATATGAACTCCGGGAGGCACATACACGAATGAACCACCAGACCAGACGGCCGAGTTCAAGGCAGCATACTTGTTATCGTCGGGAGGAATGATCGTGCCGAAGTATTCGCGGAAGATTTCCGGATGATCCCGCAGGGCCGAGTCGGTATCTGTAAACAGAACGCCCTGCTTGGCCAGATCTTCCTGCAGACTGCCATAGACCACTTCAGATTCGTACTGCGCTTTCACACCAGACAGGAATTTTTTCTCTGCCTCGGGAATTCCCAGACGGTCATATGTTTTACGGATATCGTCAGGCACATCATCCCAGCTGCGTCCCTGTCCTTCAGAGGCACGGACAAAATAATGAATGTCCTGGTAATTGATCTCGTTCAGATTGCCGCCCCATTGTGGAGTTGGTTTCTGTTCGAAAATCTCCAGAGACTTCAAGCGGAAATCCCGCATCCAGGCCGGCTCATTTTTCATTTCTGAAATCTGCGCGACCACGGCGGCGTTCAGGCCTTTCTGACCGGTAAACACGTACTTGTCGGTGGGATCATGAAATCCATATTGATATTCTCCAATATCATCATTCTCATTTTCCGAATCGGTATCCAACCTGGTAGACATTTCAAATTCTCCCACTCTGTATTAAAACCATCCCACAAGGAAGTGGTATTACTGCTTTGATCGATCGTAATTCTTAACGAATAATGACTGCTGTACTCACATTGAGACCGCAGATCAGACTGCTTCGACAACTTCTTCTGCTGCAGCATCCGGATGACGCTCACGCACACTGGAATAACCGTGCTCGTGGAGTTCGGCAGCCAGACTGGCATCACCTGTTTCGACAATACGGCCGGCCAGCATTACGTGTGTAAACTGTGGCTGATTAAATTCCAGTAACCGTTCGTGGTGAGTGATGATCAAGACCCCCATCTCAGGTCCCGACAAACGACTCAGTCCTTCACTGACGACTTTAACCGCGTCACTGTCCAGACCACTGTCTGTTTCATCCAGTACCGCAAACTTGGGCTTGAGCATGGCCAGCTGCAGAATTTCCATCCGCTTCTTTTCACCGCCGGAAAAACCATCATTCAGATAACGACGGGCCATTTCCAGATCCATGCCCAGTTCACTCATCTGATCCCGCAGTTCCTTACGAAACTCACGCATCGGAATCAGCTTTTCGCCTTCCTTACGATCAGGGTTACGAACGTTGGACATCGCATGTCGCAGGAAGTCAGCGACTCTGACCCCCGGAATCACAACGGGATACTGGAATGCCAGAAATAATCCCAGGCGGGCTCGTTCATTCGGATCGAGTTCTGAAATGTCGGT
>JAGQQP010000132.1 GCA_020426085.1 Planctomycetaceae bacterium
CACCTGCATCGCCGCCCGCCAGGTGCTGCTGAGCCAGGGCTACGGGCTCACCGAGGAATCGAATTATTCGATCAAGGGCAGCAAGGCCTACCAGCCCGACGACGACGAACACCTCACCCTGGAGCTCACCGTCGTGTGCATGGACAGGAAGGAAGGCGGCAGCATGGCCTACGCGAATGCTGTGCAGACCGCCTACGCGCTCAAGGCCAGCAGCTCGAACGCGGGCCTGAGCGTATCGGGGGTCGGCTCCATTTCGTTGCCGTGGACGTCCAACGGCGACACATTGTCGAAGAAGGCTGCCGAAACGGTGGCCAAGCCGGAATTCTACGAGCGCTTCTTCAACCTGCTCGGCAAGATGTTGAACTGACTTGCTGCGTGCGACCGCTCAGGGCTTGCCAGGCTTGCGCCGAGCCCGCGGGTGGGCCGCGTCGTAGGTCTTGGCGAGGTGCTGAAAATCCAGGTGGGTGTAGATCTGGGTGGTACGGATGCTGGCATGCCCCAGCAGTTCCTGCACCGCACGCAGATCGCTGCTCGACTGCAACACATGCGACGCAAAACTGTGACGCAGCATGTGCGGCGTGACGGCTTTGTTCAGGCCGGCCTCACTGCAGGCGTCCCGGCAGACCCGTTGCACCGATCCCACGGCGATCGGCTTGATCCGTGAAGGACCGAGAAACAGCCAGTCGACCGGACGGGCGGCCTACCAGTAGTGCCGCAGCATTTGCAGCAACAGGGGTGAGAGCAGCGTATAGCGATCTTTGTTTCGCTTGCCCTGCACAACCCGGATCACCATCCGCTGGCTGTCGATGTCGCAGACCCGCAGACGGACGGCCTCGGAAATTCGCAGCCCTGCCGCATAGGCCGTCATCAGGATGGTGCGATGTTTGAACGAGTGCACCGCCTGAAAGAAGCGACGCACCTCATCAAAACTCAGCACCTCGGGTAAATGCCGCTCGGGCCGGGGGCAGCGAACGTCCTGCACGATATCGCCGCGGTGAAGAGTGTTTCGATACAGGAACCGCAGTGCGGCCAGCGCCTGCTTGTAGGTTCCCCAGGCGACTTGCCGGTCCTGGACCAGATACAACAGATAGGTCCGGATAGCCTCCGGTCCCAGGACTTCCGGGCTTTTACCGAAGTGCCGGGCAAAGCGGGACACGTTGTTGACGTAAAGCTTGATCGTTTTCGGGGACAGGTTCCGCAGTTCCATGTCCTCGATCATGCGCTGCCGCAGTGGAGTCATCACTGGACCTTTCGTGAAACAGAGATTTCAGAGACCGGGAAGGTACTGAAACTATGCCTCACAAATGGCAGAAGCGCAAATCGGAATATTCGGAACAGGCCGTACAGACGGACCGGGGTACCTACGTCTGCTCTGCGGTCCGGGCGTACGATCCCTCAGCGGAGGGATCAATCACGACTGCCGATCCCAAGCCTACCGCGAAGCGGTTTAGTTCAATAAATAGGGAATATTTAGCATTCAGGACGCTATTCTATGGCCATTTCATCGTCCTGATTGCTCGTTTACAGGACGCCAGTTAGTGAAAACCGCTCCTATCGGCGAAGGATAGTACGGGCTTTTTCTGGTTTTCGAAAACAATTCTATTATCCCGCCATTTTTTCTTTCAATGTCGCACGCTGCGACAATTGTGCGACATTCCGTTTCTATGCTCAGCACTCGTACCACCTGCGACTTGTATTTGAAGTCTTCGACGTTCGAAGAAATATGTCTGTTGGCTGGGTGGCAAAACCTCTTTTAAGGAGTGCTTTCATGTTAAAGCCAAACTACAACACTAAGGTAAATCGGACACGTGAGCAGATTGCTCAAGAACGCGAGGATTTAGTACTTAAAACAGCGGGAGAAATTGATGCGATCGTGGCAGAATACCACGCCAAACTTCCTCGCAAACAAGCAGAATCGATAGGGGCCGCTTATGCGAGATTTTCTTCTCGCTTTCAGGAATCGATTGCTGATCAGATTCGCGTTATCTTTGAGGCAGCGATCAAAGCTGGAATTTTCATACCACGCGAAAAAATCTTCTATGATTTGGCTGTGAGCGGCAAGAAGGAACGCCGTTCCGGGTTTAACCAGCTAAAAAAGGCCATTGAAAATAAAGAGTTCGAAGTTCTCCTGGTATTTACGACGTCCCGGCTGTATCGCAAAAACTACAAATCAATGCAGTTTGTTGAAGAAGAACTGGTAGAACGCGGGCTTCGTGCCATTTTTGTGAAGTCGGGACTGGACACAGCAGATGGAGATAACTGGAGAATGATGCTCCAGATGTACTCTTTTCTGGACGAAATCTATGCAGGAATGCATAGCGCTCATATACAGGCAGCACATGAGACTTTGTTTCTGCAAGGGATGGTCTGTACTTCACTTTCGTTGGGTTATACGGGGCAAGATGTTCCAGGTCAATTTACCAAACAAAAGCGACCGCGACAGAAGATAGTCATAGATCCAGAAACGGCCCCCTGGATCAAAAAAATCTTTGATTGGTATGTGGCAGGTAAAAGTATGGACCGTATTGCTCAAGACCTGAATGGTGATCCCAATGCGCCTGCTCCCAATAAATCTCTAACAGGCATCTGGACGCATGAGCTGGTACGAAAGCATTTGATGCGTCCAGCCTACCGGGGATTTTGGTGTTATGGTGCAAAAGAGACCGAATGGTTGAGCAAAAAGGATTATGCCAAACAGGTCGAACGCGATGAGCCTCTCAAGTCACAGCAGTTTGAATATCTACGGATCATTTCAGACGAGCAGTGGTACCGGGTCCAGGAGCTTCTGGCAAACGAAAAGCGAAAATCCGGTCGAAAGCCTCCGGATAAAGATCAAGATGCAAGGCCGCGTTTACTACGGCAACTTTTTGCTTGTCCTGAGCATGGTCGTAAGCTCGTCGTAGGGGGCCCATACGGCCGGAGCCTGCTTTGTCCATTATGCCGTGCTACTAAAGCTGAGGATCGCCCCCTATATACGCATCTCAACCGGGAGCTTGCGTTACAATTAACGTGTGCAAAACTTGTAGAATTGATCCGATCTGATTCTGAGCTGGTGCTGGAAATCATTGTTGCCTGTCAGCAGGCGGCTGAATCGGTTCAAAAGCCTGATCCAGAACGTTTGAGTCAATTACGCTCTGAAGCGAAAAAGCTGATGAGTAAAATTGAGTTCAATCGTCGTTCTCCAGGTGAATCACCAGCAGAGCAGAAACAGACAGAACTGCTTCTGAAAGAGCTACGGGGCCAGTACTCGGCTGTTTCAGTAGAACTGGCTTCCCTGGAAACAGCACAAACTCAAGGTGTCGTTGTACCGACAGCTGAGGATGTCACTGCTTTACTTGATGAATTTGGCAATTTAATCGCATCCGCTTCATTTTCTGAAGCTGAAACTGATTTCCGAATCGCCCGCCGTATCATCGATCTGCTGACTGGAGGTCAAATAGACCTATATCAGATGGGGGAGCGCAGACAGAATAAAGGGTGGTTACAGGGCCGGTTCGTTGTGGATGTAGTTTCTGCCGTCTCCAGTCAGCTGACAGGTCTGACTGCCGATGCAGAACAGCGGCAGGGCAAAGAAGTGATTATCGACTATAAAGCAGAAAAGCTGATCGATAGACAGGCTGAAGCAGCAAAAGCCCTCTCTGATGAGGGGCTGCTCTGTAAGCAGATAGCCAAAGAGATGGGTAAGTCACGTAGTTACATTACGGTTCTTATCAAGCACTGGTTTCGGTCTCGCGGACTGCCTGTCCCTGACGGACGTCGACGTCGTAAGCAACTGCCTAATAAACAGGATAAGTTGCCGCTTTACCGGCAACTGGCCGATGAAGCTGTGCAGTTGGCAGATCAGGGGCTGCCTTATCTTGTGATCGCCAGAAAACTGAAGACGAATGATACTATCATCGGTAAAGCGATTTCATGGTGGCATACTTCACGAAACCTTCCCGTTCCCACGGCGGACGACCGTCGTAAAAAAACATTATCAAAAGCAAAGGAGCTTTATGAACAAGGTATACTTATTAAGGATATGGCACCCGACTTTGATTACGGCCCACGAGGCCTGACACTAGCGCTGAGGAAGTTTTACGCCGAATTGGGAGAAACCATGCCAGACGGTCGCTCACGACGCGGTAATGCACGGTCTGGTGAGCCGGTGAATGGCAATTCTAAAAACTGATATGTGCCCAGCTGATTCTTAGAAAGGAGAATTTATAGAAAGATGTTTTTGCGGCCGCTGGTCGCACTGTGACATTTCGTGTTGAACTTGCCCGATATTGGATTTCATTTCTTATCGGGCTTTTTTTATGTATTCATGTAAAAAGGAGATGTGAATGAAACAGAAGATACATTCTACATCCCAAGTCAAATCTGCAGAGCCGGGAGTCAAGAATGATCTTGTTGACAGGCGTCAAGAACTGGCTCAGTTGATTGGGCACCTGATTGCTCGTATCTGGTTGAAAAACCAACATCCAGCAGATTTTGATGCCAGGGATGCCACAGGTTCAGCGGATAAGCCGATCTAAAAATAGCAAATCGAAACTAAGGTGTATTGACGATGCAACAAACATGTCAAAACTTAGGGTCAGTGGAAACAACTGTAAAATCCAATGCATTGATACCAGCCATCGGCAAATCCGAACTTCATCATTGTGGCAGCCAGCCTCCCAGTTCATTCCAGGGGAAAACACACAAATCCTCTTTGATCGAATTGATAAAGTCAAGAAAGGAGATCAATGCTAACGAGACAAGAAATCATGTTGATCAGAGCTGCCCTGCAGTTCTGGTGTGAAGAAATGGATCTCGAAGATTCAAATCTGCTCACAATTTATGTCGGTGATCCCGCAGTAAATCAGAAATGGGAGCAGGAAGATATCCAACGGCTGCAGACTCAGCTTCTGACAGCGCGACTACGGTATGCTGTATGCCAGCATGATGCGACAACGGTAAAGAATCCCCGTCTGTTTGAAAACCCGGCAGATGCAATACTGGAAAAAAACGACGACTCTGACCAACTGGGAGTCGTCCTGGTTGCTGAACCAGAGGTCTAAACTCCCTCAAACCCCATCCATCAGTTCTGCCAGGCTGATTTCGAGTGTATCGGCGATCCGTTCGATATTCCGTAATGAAAGATTTCGTTCCCCCCGTTCGATCCCGCCGACGTAAGTCCGGTCCAGCTCACAGGCATAAGCAAAATTCTCTTGAGAGTAGCCTTGCTCTTTGCGCAGTTTGCGGACTCGCTTTCCAAATCTCATCAATATGTCTGCTCGTTTAGTCATACGAGCATTTAACACTTGACAATGACGATAACACCACGGATTATAAGTATCATTATTGAGTGTAAACTTGGACAATCAGAGTGCAGGTATTCAAAAACATTCGCTATTAAAAGAGGAGAAAATCAATGTTGCAACTATCAAGGAGAATCAGCTACACCATCGAAAGCATCATTTCGGTGAATCAAATAATTGCATTTGTATACGTGATACCGTTGGCTCTCACACTTTCGGGATGTGGCGGCGACACAACAGCAAGTAACCTCCCTAAAAACTCAACCCCCTCCAGTAAACCCTTGCCTGAAGAATACCGAGTGCTTGCTTCACACCTCAGTATGGAGATGAAATCTGATCCAGGCCATTTTCGGGATAATCGCGAGATAGCGGAAATTATGGCGGATGTACAGTCCACCTTATTAGACTTACGTGAGATCAAATCGAACGATAAAGAGATTATGTATCTTTCTGATCAAGTCCAAAATGCGAATACCTTATTCTTGCAATGTATTAACAATTTGAACGCCCTGCCAAAGCCTGCCGATGAGGGAACACTGTTTGTAGGTTCGATGCTTGATGGATTCTTTGGTAATTTTTTGGGTAGCTATCACCGTGGCCTTGATGCAGAGGCGAAGCAGAACGCTTTAAATGTAGAATTACAGTCAGCTATTGCCGCAGTCGATCAACTTGAAGCAGCGCTACTGTTGCTTCCCAAAGTTGCTGAAAAGTATTCGGCAACCTTAAGTGATTCGGCTGGTCGTATCGTAGTCGATTTTAATGAGTCCTGGGGAGACTCCGGACCAAATGATTGGCTTGTACTTCAGAACCGTGGGGAAACACTTAAAGATTGTACCATTGTGGTGCAATTGACTGGGGCAAGCGGAAAGGTTCGAAAAAACGTACATTTCCTAGAAACATGGCCAGCTAATACCAGCATGTGGGGGCGGTATCAAAGCGGAGAGGAAGTCTTGGGACGAACAGTGGAAAAGACGACTGTCACACACGTGCAAGAATTGGACATTACAATCTATTCACCGCAGTTTGCCACGCAGATTCATTATGTTTATCAGGGAGCGGAAAAAGACAAAGACATTGCTCAAATCTGTAAAGACCTGAGTTTTCAAGGTTCCTACCAACCGTATCAAGCGGGAATAGTCTGGGACACTCAGCGTGGCGTTCAACTTACCTTAAACGGAGTTTCCTTGCTTACCCAATGTCGAGTTGATGTTGCATTTCGAAAAGGTGACCAATCGAAAGTCTGGTTCTGGAATCATGATTCCTGGATGAAAGGAGAAACAAAGAGTTTTAATACACCAAAGGGAGGACTGGATTTCGATCCAGACAGGATCGACTTCGAAATCTCTTTTCCCCACACTAATTACAAATATAAAACGACGCTCAATGTCGATACGGAATCTGGTAAATGAATTCCCCTTCAAAATTTCATTCAATCGCTCAGACAACCTTTAATATGGTCTCTTGAACATAAAGTTCCACGAAAACGTGATCCATTTCAGGTTTAGGTGGGTTAAGTTCCAGCTACAGAACTTGAAATCTTTTGAGAAAGTCACTTCTGCATAGTGGCTTCACACACTGTATCTAAATTTTGGCTCGAAACGTGTCATGATTAATAGGTGCGCAGCTTAGCTATTGTCACTTACCGTCACCCGTAATTCAAAAACATAATCAGTTAAAACGCCTCGCATTACTTTGGAATGCGGGGCGTTTTGCTTTTTACACAGTTCCCCTTATTAGAAAGAAAGGAGCATTGCTTGGAATACATGGTTTTAACGTTCGTCTCTGTTGCGCTGTTGCTGTCCGTCGTCGCTTTTATCAAGGAACGTCGGTTGCGGCTGGCGCTACAGGGAATTCTCAGACACCTCATTCAACGCTGGAGGGCACATGGAAAAACAGACTCTGCTAATCACGCTGACACTGATCCTGCTGACCGGGGCCAGCTGTAGCTCTGACGAAAACGCTCGCGTGGCAGAACTGGCCACTCAGCAACTGGAACGACAGGCGGATCAAAACCGCCGGATGTCGGAACTGCAGCAGGAAGTCGCCTCGGGTTCACGCGAGCTGGTGGAAGCAGACGCCAACGCCAGGCAGGAGATGGTTACCCTGCAGCGTGAGATGCAGACCGAGCGGAGTGAGATCGGTCACCAGCGGGATCAACTGGAGGCAGAACGCCGCGAAATCGCCGACAGCAGAAACCGAGATCCGATCATTGCGGCTGCAATCACCAGGGTGGCGTTTGTCGTGGTCAGTCTGCTGCCCCTGTTGATTTGCTGGCTGTTACTGCAGCAGAAGGTTGAACCGGCAGACAAGAATGAGATCACAGAATTACTGCTGGACGATCTGGTCTCAGCAGAACCACGACTGATGCCACCAACCACAATAAAGCCAGACAAACGCCGATTAACGGATTTACCCCTGTCACCTGATACCTCATCTACAGAAAGGGAAAACTGAAATGTCACATATTGTCACCATTCAAACAAAAGTCCGCGACGCCGAAGCCCTGGGCCTGGCCTGCCGCCGACTCGAATTGGGAGAGCCCGTGCACGAGACCGTTCCGCTGTTTAGTGGGGAAGCCACCGGCTATTGCGTCCGTCTCCCCGACTGGCGGTATCCCGTCGTCTTCGATATCGAGCAGGGCCAGGTTCGATTCGATAACTTTGAGGGGCGCTGGGGCGAGCCAGCTCAGCTCAACAGACTGCTTCAATATTACGGCGTGGAAAAATGTCGTTTAGAGGCACGTCGGAAGGGACATTCCGTTCTGGAAAACGAGCAGAGCGACGGTTCCATCAAACTCACTATTCAGATTGGAGAGGGATATGCAAATAATTGAAATCATCATTTCTACCGACGGTCAGTCCCGCATCGAAACCCGCGGCTTTACCGGCTTCCGGTGCAAAGACGCCAGTCGGTTTCTGGAAGCGGCGCTGGGGAAGGTCTCTTCAGAACAGCTGACCGCCGAGTACCACCAGGCCGTTCAACATCAATCCAACCATTTAACACAGGAGAATTAGTTTTCGCAAATCAACACATTCAGGTCTTGCCGGACCCGATCCCCGAAGATCCCTCACAGGTTCGTGTGCTGGTCGTCGTTGAAGGGGCACACGATATTGAATTTCTGACCCGCATCTCGACGCTCCTGCATACGGCACATCCCACACTGCCTGATTTGGCCGCTATGGAATGCAACAGGGAACTCGTTTTCCTGCCCATCGGCGGCCACCCCAGAGCCTGGCTCAGTCGGCTGGCTCCGCTCCAACTGCCCGAATTTTATCTCTTAGACGGAGAGGCATCCCCTGAGAGGGAACAGCGGGAAGAGCTTGTTGCTCAGATTAATCGACGAATCCGTTGTCGTGCTGTGCTGACACGGAAACGGAGTCTGGAGAACTACCTGCATCCGCAAGCCATTCAGGCTGTCGCCGATATCACTCTCGAATTCGGTGACCATGATTGTGTGGCAACGGATGTGGCACAACGGGTATTTGACAGCTCCCATGAGGGTTACTCCTGGAGCCAGCTCACGCGACGGGCCCGGGTGCGACTGACGAATCGAGTCAAGCACTGGCTCAATACCAGTGCCGTCGAGCAGATGACGCTGCCACTGCTGCAGGAACGTGACCCGGACGAGGAAATCATCTCCTGGCTGGCGACGATCGGCCAGCTGGCTAAGACCGCTTAAGCACACTTCACACCTTCTTTTTTCAAACCATCAAGGAAACTCCTATGTTATTATCCGAACGACTGGCGGAGAACGTACGCGCCTGCTTTACCGGAATCTGGATTCAGAGCCACGAACACGAT
>JAGQQP010000133.1 GCA_020426085.1 Planctomycetaceae bacterium
TCCTCTGCCCGCTCTAAGCTGATATCACTGCAACAAGTCGGTTATAACTGGCTGTCCAGCGAAGCAGCAAAGCGTTCCTTAGGTGTCACGCCTACAAACTTCTCGACAACTTCACCATTCTTGTAAAGCATTACGGTTGGGATCGCATTGATACTGCTGGCCGATGCAATACCCGGATTCTCGTCTGTATTCAATTTACCGACGCGAACGCGACCTGAATAATCACTGGCAATTTCCTCAATGGTGGGCATCATCATTTTGCAGGGACCACACCAGGGAGCCCAGAAATCGACCAGGACAGGTTCAGATGCTTCCAATACTTCAGACTGGAAGTTTGCATCAGTAAACTCCAAAACATTTTCAGCCATTACTGGTTGTCTCCGTTACAATTGGATTCGATATATACTTTGAAAAAAAGCAGAGAAAATCTTCTCGACTACCCTGCAATGACATAACTTTTTGAATAGGGGATCGCTCTCTCCAGTAATAATTCAAGCAATCGGCAGCATTTAGTCTGTCTGCGATTGAAGGGAATTATAGAGATCCTCGGTTTTGTGTCAATGCTCTCTCCCGGCATCTGAACGTCAAAACCTCTTGTCAAATAAGGAATTACGCCCAGCATCCCGACTCGCAGCGATTTATTTTTAACCTCGACAAATCGTCGGACTCTCGACAAAATAGATCCTGCAGGCAATTGCCATAATACTGTTATATTAAAGAACTTAAAGTAGTGAAACCCTGGGAGCAGGATATGCTGTCTTACATCAGAATTTTGGGAGCCGCTGTTTGCCTGGCTGTCACGGCCTCTCAGAGCTCAATCGCTGACGAATCCCAGACAGATCCTTTCAGACCATTTCCGGATCAACTTGCCCCATCACTGTTCAATGAAGTCAAAGATAAAGCCTTTGGCGGCGTTCTGGATGATGAGAAGGCACTTTATTATTACGTCCTCAAGCACCTGCGCGAGACCAGCCTGAAAGATCAGAAACAGGCGGCCGCTTTCAACCTGCAGCAGCGCCGGTCTGAAATCAAAACCTACCGCGATCATCCAGAACGGGAACTGCCGGTCTTCCTGGATCTCTTCAAAAACAGTGACCGCTACAAAGGTCGACTCGTCACACTCACAGGACGAGTTCGCAAACTGATCCACTATCCCGCCGCGGAAGACAACCAGTATGGGATCAAGACACTCTACGAAGCCTGGCTGTTTACCGATGATTCACAACAGAATCCCACCGTTGTCATTTGCACGGAAGTTCCTCCCGCTTTAAAAGACGGGCTGCCGGAAGGAACGGACGTCATTGACCACGTTACGGTGACCGGCTATCTGTTCAAAATGTACGTCTACAACGCACAAGATACATCCCGGGTCGCGCCCCTGATTCTGGCAAAACAACTGGAATGGAATCCACGGACCGTCGACGAACGGGGAAGCCGGTTGTTTTCACAAATTCTGGCCGGTACACTGGTCATCCTGATCGTCGGCATCGCAATCGTCATGTGGAAAGCCAGTCAGCGTGACAAGCGATTCCGCGAAAGGCGCCTGCAGAAAACCCAGACCGAAGTTGACTTCAGCCAGCTGGAAACATCGCAGGAAAAAACGCAACCGGAAAAAACAACACCGGAAATCAAGACTTCTGAATCGAAACCGCAGACCGATTCAGATACTTAACCGTTTCACTCGTTTCATCATTTCAAAGTATTGTTCTGACAGTATGAATTTGGATCACACTCCCGACACTTCTTCAAATCGCCCCCTGAAACTGGCCGTGCTCATCTCGGGAGGCGGTACGACACTCACCAATTTCCTGGAGAAGCGTGCTGCCGGTGAACTCAATATTGAAGTCCCACTGGTTATTGCCAGTCGACCGGACTGTGGAGGGGTCGCTAAAGCAAAGGCAGCTGGACTGCGCTGCGAGGTTGTCCGCCGCCGGGACTTTCAGGATATCAGCGAGTTCAGTACGACCATTTTCGGCCTCTGTCGTGAAGTCGGTGCCGATCTTGTCACTCTGGCCGGATATCTTTCCCTGATACACATTCCGGATGATTTTCAATACCGCGTGATGAATATCCACCCGGCTCTCATACCTGCATTCTGCGGGCATGGCTTTTATGGCCATAAAGTGCATGAAGCCGTCGTGGCGCGGGGCGTAAAAGTCAGCGGCTGTACGGTTCACTTCGCCGATAACGAGTATGACCACGGCCCGATCATCGGTCAAAAAACCATCCCCGTCTCTGGAACTGACACACCGGGCGAGGTCGCCGCGAATGTCTTCCAGGCGGAATGCGAGCTCTACCCGGAAATGATCCGCCTGTTCGCTGCCGGCAAAATTAAAGTCGTCGATCGCCGAACTGTGATCGACGATTGAACAGAACCTCGCTGTTAAATTTTCTGGCTCCCCTTAGGCGGATTAAGCGGTGTGCTTGAGTTAGGCGGAATCGGCTCGTCTGTATTCATCACCTTATCGTATAGATCGGGAGGCAGCACCCGCATCACGGTAAACAGTCCTTTCACCCCTTTAAACCAGCCTTCCCGCATCCCCTGAACTTCACGACGCCCATTAATTTTCCGCATGTCTTCTGTGGTCATCGGCATCGAATAATCATCAAAAGGCAACTTCTCTCCTTCGGGGAGAACTTTCATATCCGACATGCCCTTCATCATCTGCGGGTAACCCGGAACTTTGAACCCGGGATCATCTTTTTTCTGGCGAATGATCGGCCCTACCTGCGAAACCATATGGTTCATCATGTGATGAAACATATGACAATGCAGCACCCAGTCACCCGGATTGTTGGCAATCAGTTCCACATCACGTGACTGCGCCACACCTACAATCACCGTGTTACCCGGAATCCAGGCCGACTCAGGAATCCGCCCTCCCTCTGTCCCTGTCACCCAGAATGTATGACCGTGCAAATGCATCGGATGCTGATGGAGCGTACTGAAATTCAGAAACCGAATGCGAATTCGCTCACCCAGTTTGCAGACCAGGGGAGTGGTATAAGGACCACAGCGACCGTTGATTGTCAGGAAATTCCAGTCCATCGACATCGTATTGGGAATATGAGCATTAGGCAGCATCGCAAACTGCTGGGTCATCAGTACGAAATCACGGTCGACCGTCGGTTCAAAGGCTTTTTTGGGATGTATGATGAAAGGGACAACCATGCCAATCGCTTCCTGCATCGCCACATGCGGATGCAGAAAATAACTGCCTTCCTGATGCACATCATATTCATACACAAACGTGTGGCCCGGCTTGACCAGATCCTGAGTCACTGCCGGAATCCCATCGAAACTGATGGGAAGTTCCAGCCCGTGCGAATGCAGTGTCGTTGGCTCGGGCAGATCGTTGCGAAAGATAATCCGGATACGCTCTCCCTGGTACATTTCCAGAACCGGTCCGGGAAACTGGCCATTAAATCCATAGGCGTCCATCCAGATACCCGGCAGCACTTCCCGACGAACCGGCATCGCATGCAGATGGAATTCGCGTACCCCGTTCACGATTTTTCCCCAGGTCGTGTTCAGATCCGGTGCGATGACATTCACGGGAGCCTGACCTGCTGCCCTTAAGCCTGGTACCAGCTTTCCCCGATCCGTGGGACTGCCGATGGGACCTCCCAGTCCTGGATGCATTCGGGGAAAAGTATCGCCCTGGGACTGAGCAGTGCCCGTTTCTGCTGCCTTGCCCCTCGCGGTGCCGGCAGCAAACAATCCGGCTGTTGCTGCAGCACCATGCTTCAGAAAATCCCGACGATCATTGGGGGAACCCATTGGTAAACCTCTTTGTTTGATTACTGTTTCATGCTTTCAGCAGATCATGGATTGCTTAACGTGGTTTCGGAACCGCATCGATGTGCCCGCCAGACATGGGAGCTGCCGGGACTTCCAGACCACCCGTCAGCAGCATACCTCGAATCGCAATCTCACTTTCATGATACTGCAACTGGCTCATGATATACTCTGCCTGCAGATCGTAATAAATCTTCTGTGCCATCAGAACTTCAGGCCAGGGGGCACGTCTGCGCTTATAACTTTCATGCAGCAGATCGTACGCCTCTTTCGCTTTTGGCAGCATTTCGTTGCGGTAGGTTTCCACATGCTGCCGCGCCGTTCGATAATCCCGATATTTATCAGACAGCTTACTCATCAGCGATAATTCCAGACGTTTCACATTCGCCCGCGACTGATTCAGGTCGGCCAGTGCCTGATCGACGGTCCCCTGATTGCGGTCGAAAATAGGTAGCGGCAGACCTGCGGTGACTCCTGCGACATTGTTGTTGGTCTCGAAATTATGACCAAAGTCCACATTCAGCAAAACGTTCGGAATCGGCTGCACACGCTCACGCTCCACCGTGATTTCATCATGCTGCACTTTCTCCCAGGCCGCTACGATCTCCGGACTGTTTTCCAGCAGTTGATGCATGGCCGAACTCCAGTCATATTCTTCAGTCGCCGGCTCCAGTGACCCGTTCAAAGTGGTACACTGTAGATCGGGTACCCCCACCATCGCAACCAGATCGCGCCACTCCTGTTCCAGGTTATTTTGTGCCGCCATCTGCTTCAGACGTGCACGATGCAGGTCGACCTCCGCCTGCAACAAACCTGCCTGGTTGGTCTGTCCCAGATTGAGCATCTCTTTATGAGTCTGCAGATTATCCTCAGAGTTCGCCAGTAACTGATTGTGAACCGACACCATCTGCTGTGCAGCCAGAGTACGATAGAAGTGAATGCGTACGTCGTTGAGTACCCGGGTGTACTGAGCCGACAGATTCGTTTCGGCAATACAGACCTGTTGTGTCCACTTGGCACGACTCAACTTCAGTTTGCCACCGGTAACAAATTCCTGAGAGACAAACCCACCCTGCAGTTCCCCCGCAGTTCCATCAATGCCGATCTGATCGCTGGCATAGCCAACCACCGGGTTCGGATAAAGTCCCGCCTGATACGCGGCACCGCGCGAGGCTTCCACTTGAGCGGCTGATTGAATCAATGTGGGATTATTCGCCTGAGCCAGTGATTCAAGATCGCTTAACGAATAAGCTGTTTGCTGATGCGCCTCGGGGGCTCCCGAAACAGGGGGCAGGGGGATCTCGTATTCGGCAAATGGAAGTTCTTCCGCCTGCTCGTGTGATACCTGCTTTGTTTGAGACGCCGTGGAGGCAGGGAGCTGTGAAGAGTCTGACGCTTTGACTTTGACCGGAGAGGATTCCCGGATTGCAATCGATACGGGCTTCGACTCTCCCAGGTCGGTGACCTGTCGCTCGGGGCTGGATGCACACCCGCCAATCAATGCGGTGAATAAACCGACGGCGACGGGAAATCCGGTTTTCATCCTGCCCTCCATGAAAGATTCAACCTGCACGCCATCCTGGCGCGCACTAAAGTGGTCTCTCAATCTTCATCGGAGAGAAATGCCTTCTAGCCTGCCAGCAATCTGCTGAAATTGAGGACAGATATTCAGATCAACGGCAATAATCCGGGCATTCAGGACAAATGTCATTTTCGGAACCGGCTCACTCCGGCCGCTGCAGTTTGACAGCATCCGGGAGTTTTTCGGATTTGAGGCAGGCCTGAACCGAAATTAAGACAGATACTCTGGGGAGACTTTAATGATTTCCGTCCTAAAGTGAATATTTCCTTTAGGTAAGATGAAGTCTTTAGGAAAATCCAAAACAACTGACAGTTTTTGATTGTTTCTGAAAGTTTTTGATGGTATTTTGGATATATTGATTGAAAGTCAGCGCTTTGAGAGGCATATTCTACAGGGAACTATATCGTCTCAGGAGGAGTTTGCATGTCAATGTTGCTTGACGAAAGACGGGAAAGCATATTAAAGATAGTAGAAAACAAGGGTTTTGTCTCCCTTGTGGATTTGATGGATTCTGTGGGTGCTTCCGAATCTACCATTAGAAGGGATTTGGAGTATCTTGACGGAATCGGTCAGATCAGGCGGACCCGAGGTGGGGCTGCTTATAGTGGAGAGTCTTTATCCACTTTTGAAGACAGGTCTTTTATGTCATCCAGGCAAAAAAGGCAGGTTGCTCAAGCAGTGGCTAACATGATCTCTCCAGGAGAGGCGGTGCTGATGGATGGAGGCACAACCACTCTGGAAGTCGCCCGGCAACTGGCGGGCAAACAGTTACAGGTCGTCACTAATTCATTGCCGATCGCCAATCTGCTGGTCAATCAGCCGCAGATTGACCTGATGCTGATCGGAGGATTTCTGTTTCCCAAAACAGGGGTCGCATTAGGGAAGACCGCTGTGGAATCACTGAAAAGTGTCCATGTCCGACGACTGATTATCAGCGTCGGGGGAATCACAGAAGACGGACTCTATAACAGCAACATGCTGTTAGTCGAAACAGAACAGCAGATGTTTGAAGCAGCAGAAGAAGTGATTGTGGTTACAGACAGTACCAAATTCGGGCACTCGGCCCTCGCTTATCTGTGTCCGCTGGATACGGTCGACCACATCGTCGTGGATGACGGCATCACCGAAGAATGGAAAGACGTCATTCGCAAGGCAGGCATCGAACTTACAGTCGTCGAAACATAATTCATCCCTTTCTGAAGTCATTACCAAATCAAAAAATTGAGATCCGATATTATGACACAACTTACCAATTCCATCTCACGCTCGCAGGTAGAACAACTGGTTCGTCAGGCTTTATCTCAACAGCTCGGAGGCAGCACTGCCCCGGGCCTGCAGGTGGCACCGAACCCACTGGTTGTGAATATCTCGGCACGACACGTGCATCTCTCTCAGGAACACCTGGAAATCCTGTTCGGCAAAGGGTCTGAACTCGAAATTCAGAAAGATCTGTATCAGGAAGGCTACTTCGCCGCCACACAGACAGTGGCCATCGTCGGGCCTCGCCGCCGGATGATTCCCAACGTTCGCGTGCTGGGACCCTGTCGTGGCGATACTCAGGTCGAGCTGGCCTATACCGATTCGATCTCGCTTGGACTGGAACTGCCCGTCCGCATCAGCGGCGATCTCAAAGGCACCCCTGGCTGCGTACTGATGGGTCCCAAAGGAGTTGTGGAACTGGAATTCGGTGTGATCCGTGCTGCCCGTCACGTGCATATGTCACCCGCCGACTGTGCCTACTACGGCTGCTCCAACGGCGATAACCTGCACCTGCGAATTGAATCCGCTGGTTGCACAACCGTTCTGGAAGATGTTGTCGTCCGCGAAAATCCCGATGTCAAACTTGAAGTCCACATCGACACCGATGAAGGCAACGCCGTCGATCTCGACCATGCCACTTCAGTGAAACTCTATGTGCCTGAAGGCTGCAAATGCAAACACAGCTGATCTCACAATGATCGGCAACAGATTCATCTGCAAATACTGACAGATGATATCTTGAAACCCTGTCGCAGAACCTGATTTTCGATTCTGCAGAAACAACAACTGTTTTTTTTCTTAACACTCTCTAAAAGGAGAATTGACTCATGGCGAAAGCAATGGAAGCCCTGGGAATGGTGGAAACAAAAGGGCTGATCAGCCTGATTGAAGCCGCCGATGCAATGTTGAAAGCAGCCAATGTCCAGATGATTGGCTGGGAAAAAGTTGGTAGCGGCCTGGTTACAGGTTTTGTCGTCGGTGATGTCGCCGCTGTGAAAGCAGCTGTTGACGCCGGTGCTGCTGCTGCCAGCAAAGTTGGTGAAGTTGTGAGCGTTCAGGTTATCCCACGTCCTCACGAAGAACTTTCCAGCGTACTGCCCAAGCCTGCTGCCAAAAAATCATAATCGGGTTATGAACATTGACGGCTGACATTCCTGAACCTGATCGTAACGACGATGAACATAACCAGTTGACGTTCAACTGGGATGCAGATTCAGGCAATACAGCTCAACCCATCACAACTAAAAAAATCGAGGACAAAATGAGTTCTGAAGCCATTGGTTTAATTGAAACAAAAGGTCTGGTTGCTCAAATCGAAGCTTCCGACGCCATGCTGAAAGCTGCCAACGTGACTCTGGTTGACCAGATCCAGATTGGTGGTGCCTACATCACAACCGTGATTCAGGGAGATATCGGATCAGTTCGCGCTGCTGTTGACGCTGGTGCTGCTGCCGCTTCTCAAATCGGAGAACTGGTTGGCGCTCACGTGATTGCACGCCCCTCCGAAAGCCTGATGTCAAACTTTATGTAAGACGCGTACTGTTGGTTCTTCCCGATGCTCTACGTATGAGCAACGGGGAAATGGAAGTCGAAACACCAGTCCTTAAGTCACAGAATGGATTCCTGCAATGAAAGTACTTGTTGCCAATTTAGGTTCCACCAGTTTCAAATATCGCCTGTTCGATATGCCCGCCGAGGTGCAGCTTGCCCGCGGAGGCATTGATCGCATTGGCGGGGAACAGAGTCATTGTTTCGTCGAAATTGGTTCGCATCGGGAAGAGCACGAACAGAACGTGCCCGACCATGCGGCTGCCGTCAACTTATGTCTGTCGCAATTGACCAACTCCGAATGGGGTTGTCTTGATTCTGCAGATGAAGTGGCCGGTATTGGTTTCAAAGCAGTCTTTGCCGGTAACATGAGTGGCGTGCGACTGGTCGATGAAGCGTTGCTGACCAAAATGGAGGCGCTGGCAGATATTGCACCTGCCCATAACCCTCCTTATGCCCGGGCCATGCGACAACTGCGTCAGGCATTCCCTGAAATCCCGCTGGTTGCCGCACTGGAAACCGCCTTCCATGAAACCATCGCTCCTGAAAATCGTGCTTATGCCATTCCCCATGAATGGCAGGAAGAATACGAAGTCCAGCGTTGGGGGTTTCATGGTGCCAGTCACCGGTATATCGGCTCTCGTATGGCCGAACTCACCGGAAAAGACGACTTGAAGGTCATTTCCTGCCACCTGGGAGGCAGTAGCTCTTTATGTGCCATCGAAGGTGGTGTCTCCCGAGCCAACAGTCTGGGAATGAGCCCTCAGACAGGATTGCCTCACAATAATCGTGTTGGTGATTTTGACCCGTTCGCTTTGCCGGTTCTGATCAAGGCCACCGGGAAATCCCTGGCGGAACTTCTGGAAGACCTGTCGAGCAAAGGTGGCTTACT
>JAGQQP010000134.1 GCA_020426085.1 Planctomycetaceae bacterium
TCCCGGCCTCTTCGAGTTTCTTTTTCTCGGTGGGCCAATGGAACGCCTTTTTGGCGGCGGTTCGGCTCATGACGCGGCCGGCTCCGTGGGAGGCAGAGTTCAGTGATTCCGGATTTCCTTTTCCGCTAACCACGTAGGCGGGCGTGGCCATGGATCCAGGGATGATTCCCAACACGCCTTCGCCCGCAGGAGTCGCTCCTTTTCGATGAACGATCACCTCTTTTCCGAAATGGGTTTCTTTCCAGGCGAAGTTGTGATGATTCTCGATATCGACGAGCACCTCGGCTCCGAGATTTTTGGCGATGGTTCGATGAATGCAGCAGTGGTTGGCCGCAGCGTATTCTCCCATCAGGTTCATCGCCGCCCAATACTCTGCACCGGCTTCGGACTCGAGATCCAGCCATGACAGGTGCATCAGTTCGCGAGGCAGATCCGCGTGGGCTGCCTGCGCCAACTTGCTGTAGTGGGCGGCCACATTGGCACCGGTTCCCCGGCTTCCGCTATGGCTTAACAGCGCAACGTACTCGCCGGCATCCAGCCCCAGCTCGGCATCATCCTGTGCAATCGTCAGTACCCCAAATTCCACAAAATGATTCCCTGAACCGGAAGATCCCAGCTGCTTCCAGGCTTTGTCTTTGTTCTCGCGCGTGATTCTGGTCACGGACCAGTCTTCATCCATCACGGCATGACGCTGACGTTTTTCATGCGCCTGGCCCACGCCAAATACGGTTCCCCGATTCAACGCATCCACAAACTGGTGATGTTTCTGATTCAGTTTGTCCACAGAAATATCCAGCACGGACAGCTTCATACGACACGCAATGTCCACACCAACGGCGTAAGGAATCACGGCATCTTCCAATGCCAGTACGCCACCAATTGGCAGGCCATATCCGATGTGCGCATCAGGCATCAGCGCGGCACCCCATGCAGAAGGAACGTGGCATGCCAGATCCATCTGTGAAAACGCACCTTCATCGATGCCCTCTTTACCCCAGATCTGGTAAGAGATTGGATCAACCACTTCTTCGCTGTTATCGTCTACCAGCTCCAGCGCCAACTGCCGAAAAGCAGGATCTTCCAGATACTCTTCAGGGTGTTCCACCACTTTCTGAACGAGTTCTTTCAGTTCCTTTCCGCGCACTTTGCCGTTCGCTTTTTCCTCGGCGACTTTGTTCTGAATGGCTGTTTTCGCAGTCTTCAGACAATATTCAGGAACTCCGATTTTCAACAACTGTCGAGAATTCATTTCTCTCTTCTCCTTCACTCTCATTACGGGACACGACGCTCTGCCCCTCTTCTGGTTTTCATGCGCCACCTGCTATACACAAAACCTGACTTCAGATTAACATGATTCGTTCCCAGTGGACACAAGCAAACTGACCAGGTTCTCTGATCTTGAAAATATGCGAGAAAAATAGTTCAGCCCATCGAATTCGATAGAAAGTCGTCTCTCTGAACGGATTCTGCAGCCATTCAGAAACTTCAAGCCAACAAACCACTTCAGAGACGCGTATCAGTCACAGATCTCTGAATGTTCCTGAAAACAAAACGCATAGAGAACAGATTCGTTATGTTTGAAGTCCCTTAGATTATCGAACTCATTCCTGACCGAACTATCGCATTCACAGGGAGATACGTCAAAATCCCTCAATCGTCGTCTTGCAAAGGGTTTTCGCTGTGATTAGAATGAATGAATGAACCTGAATTCAGAAACGACAGCTTTGCTCCCCAGTTTCTGAAACAAGTGCCATCCCGCCTGCTGAACCGCGTGGTTCAGCTACCGCCGTTGCAAACTGATATGGATTGTCGGTCGGACAGGTATCACCAGAGATTCATTGACAAGTCTTAATCCAGGCAGCCCCTACCGGTAGTCTACAATGGACTTGAAAATTTTCATCCAGAAGGTGAACGTCATGCTTCTTCTGTGTTTGAGCAAGCGCCTCGTCCCTGCTCTGCTTCTGACTGTTTTCTGCTGCATCACCCCTGCTGCTCGCGCGCAGAATTCAGAGAAAGTATCACCCACAAAGATTCGCTCCATCCTGTCTGAAAACTGTTTTCAGTGTCACGGACCGGATGTTAAAAAACGGGCCGCCGATCTGCGATTTGATACAAAGGAAGGCGCTTTCGCCGATCTGGACGGACACAAAGCGATTGTCCCTGGAAAGGTCAAAGAGAGTGAGCTGATCACCCGCATCACCACAGCCGACGAAGACCTCAAAATGCCCCCCGCAGAGAGTGGCAAAAAACTGACAGCAGAAGAAGTCAAACTGCTCACACAATGGATTGAGCAAGGCGCGGAATGGCAGGATCACTGGTCCTTCGTGACTCCGGTGAAACCAGCGCCTCCCACAGTCAAGCAGACAGATCACGTTAAAAATCCGATCGACCAGTTCATTCTGGCCCGACTCGAAAAAGAAGGGATGAAAGCATCACCGGAATCTGATCGTCGCGATCTGATCCGACGCGTCACCCTTGATCTGACCGGACTTCCTCCCAGCCCAGCAGAAGTCGAAGCATTCGTGAATGACAAATCACCCGATGCCTACGAAAAAGTGGTGAATCGCCTGCTGGAATCTCCCCATTATGGCGAGCACATGTCTCGATACTGGCTCGATATCGCCCGTTACGGCGATACTCATGGTTTACACCTCGATAATTACCGCGAGATGTGGCCTTACCGCGACTGGGTCATCAATGCCTTCAACACCAATATGCATTACGATCAGTTTGTGATCGAACAACTGGCGGGTGACCTGCTGCCCAACCCTACTCTAGACCAGCAGATCGCGACCGGATTCAATCGCTGCCACGTTACCACGAACGAAGGGGGCTCGATCGCCGAAGAAGTTTACGTGCGAAACGTCATCGATCGCGTCGAAACCACCGGCCAGGCCTTCATGGGACTCACCCTCGGTTGTGCCGTCTGCCATGATCACAAATTTGATCCCTTCACGAAAACTGAATTCTACCAGATGTTTGCCTTCTTCAATAATCTGGATGGCCCAGCCATGGATGGGAACATCAAGGATTCTCCTCCCTCGGTTCGCGTTCCCAACGCGGCCCAGTCCAAACAACTGGAAGCGTACAAAACTCAGATCACTGCCATCGAACAGCAGGGAGATAACAGAACCAAAACCAACGAACCGGCGTTTCAATCCTGGTTGCAGTGGAAACAGCAGATTTTGAAAACGGGCAGTAACCCGGACCTCTCCATTCCGCAACCGGGAGGATTACTGGCTGCCTATCCGCTCAATGAAAAAACAGAAGCCACCGCGGCGAATGTGAAAAACGAGAAAAACAAGGCCACCGTCAAAGGGGCTCCCAAATGGGTCGCTGGAAAGTTTGACAACGGCTTCCAGTTCGCTCCAGGCAGCTACCTGGATCTGGGTAAAACCGGACAGTTTGACAAAGGAACGCCGTTCAGCTTTGCCATCTGGGTTAAAACAAACGGCAGCACATCGGGTCCAATCGTATCCAGCATCAATCCGAATTCACGCGAACGCGGATACGATCTGCAGATTACCAATCAGAACCTCGGCGTCAGACTGATCGACCGCTGGCCCGGCTATGCCGTGGAAGTGAAAACAGCCAATAATGAAATTACGGCCAACCAGTGGCATCATGTCTGTGTGACTTATGATGGTTCCGCGAAAGCACATGGCGTTGCCATTTATGTCGACGGCAAACAGTCAGAACTGACAATCTCTTCTGATTCGTTCAAGAATACAACGCCTTTGAATTCTGCGACTTTAACCCTGGGACACTCAGCAACCAATGCCCACCTGACCAATGGTTTCGTCGACGAATTTCGTCTGTATGATCATGAATTGACCGAAACCGAAGTCAATCAGGTCTACTTCGACAATCAGGTTGACCCCCTCCTGAAACTGGCTGCCGAGAAACGCACGCCACAACAGACCGAATTGCTCCGACAATATTACCTGAACCAGTTCGACTCCGAATACCGCAAACTCCTGGCGAAAAAAGTTCAGGTCAAAGCACAGGAAGATAAACTGATTCAGTCACTGCCTACCACGCTTGTCTTCCGCGAACGAAATAACGTCAAGGAAGCCTTTGATCTCAAGCGGGGGCAGTACGATCAGAAGGGAGATAAAGTCGAGAGAAAAACGCCGTCGCAGTTCCCCGAGATGGCAGCCGAATGGCCTGTGAACCGTCTGGGGCTTGCCAAATGGCTAGTTGCTCCCAGTCATCCACTGACTTCGCGTGTTGCCGTGAACCGTTTCTGGCAGCAACTGTTTGGAACCGGCATCGTGGAAACCAGCGAAGATTTCGGCAACCAGGGAGCTGCCCCCAGCCATCCCGAACTGCTGGACTGGCTGGCGGTCGACTTCCAGGAACACCACTGGGATGTAAAACGCTTCATGAAGCAGATGGTTATGTCTGGCACTTATCGACAGAGTTCCAACATCACCCCCGAACTGTATAAGAAAGATCCAAAGAACCGCCTGCTTGCACGTGGCCCCCGCTTCCGTCTCGATGCGGAAACACTCCGTGATCAGGCATTGGCGGTCAGTGGATTACTGGTTCCCAAAGTCGGCGGTCCCAGTGTCAAACCGCCACAACCTGATGGGCTCTGGTTTGCAGTTGGCTATTCCGGATCCAATACGGTTCGCTTCAAACAGGATACCGGCCCGGAAAAAGTCTTCCGCCGCGGGATGTATACGTTCTGGAAACGAACATCGCCTCCCCCTGAAATGTCGACATTCGATGCCCCCAGTCGGGAAGCCTGTACGATGCGCCGGGAACGCACTAATACTCCACTGCAGGCACTCCTGCTCCTGAATGATCCGCAATATATGGAAGCCGCCCGCGCACTGGGAGAGCGAATGATCAAAGAAGGGGGCAACACACACGAAGAGCGGATTAAATTTGCTTATCTGCTGGCCACAGGAAAACCAATCTCCGCTGAAGACCTGACGCTAATGCAGAACACGTTCCAGGATATGCTGACCTATTATCAGGGTGACTCGAAAGCCGCTACGGAACTGATCGCTGTTGGCGAATCCAAACCCGATCCCAAACTGAATCCCCAGGAACTGGCAGCTTGGACCATGATCGCCAACCTCATCCTGAACCTGGATGAAGTACTCACGAAAAACTGACGTTGCATAACGGAATTTCGAATGAGTCTCTGTCACAAACACAATCTGGTTTAGCATGAAATAGAAATAAAGGTAAAGTCATGAATCCCATTCAGGAACGACTCTCACAAATCACGCGACGTCACTTTTTCAAAACCGGTGGCTTAGGACTGGGTACCGCAGCGCTCGCCTCTCTGGAAGCGGGTCGTCTGCCTCTGCAGGCAGCCACTCCGGAAATAAAAGACATGAAATCGACGGGGGGCCTGCCGGGCGTCCCGCATTTTGCTCCCAAAGCGAAACAGGCGATCTACCTGTTCATGGCGGGGTCTCCTTCGCAGATCGACACACTCGATTACAAACCCAAACTGGACGAACTCTTCGATAAGGATCTCCCGGAAGAAGTCCGCAAAGGTCAGCGGCTGACCACCATGACGTCAGGACAGTCCCGCTTTCCACTGGCCCCATCCAAATTCAAGTTCCAGAAACACGATAATGGAGGCGATGGTGCCTGGGTCAGCGAACTGCTGCCTCACACTGCCGGCATCGTGAAAGATATCTCTATCGTCCGTTCTCTCTGGACGGAAGCCATCAACCACGATCCTGCCATCACCTACATCTGCACCGGCAATCAGTTGCCCGGTCGCGCCAGCCTGGGCTCCTGGCTCAGTTATGGTCTGGGTTCCCTGAATGAAAACCTCCCCTCATTCGTTGTGTTGACATCCACCTGGTCGGGACGTCAACAGGCACAGGCCCTGTATAACCGCCTCTGGGGCAGCGGCTTCCTGGCGAGTAAATATGCAGGCGTTTCATTAAGATCACAAGGCGATCCCGTCCTGTTCCTTTCCAATCCTCCAGGTGTCCCTTCCAAACTGCGACGGCGCATGCTGGATACACTGGCAGAGATGAATCAGAACGAGTTCGATCAGATCGGAGACCCGGAAATTCAGACCCGGATTTCTCAATATGAAATGGCGTTCCGCATGCAGACATCGGTGCCCGAACTGACCGACATCTCCAAGGAAACGAAAGCCACCCTCGACATGTATGGCCCTGATGTCCACAAGCCGGGCACCTTCGCTTACCACTGTCTGCTGGCACGTCGTATGGCTGAACGGGGCGTTCGTTTCTCACAGATCTTCCACCGTGGCTGGGACCAGCATGCGAACATAGCCGGTGACCTGCCCAAGCAATGTAAAGATATTGACCAGCCTGCAGCCGCCCTGGTCAAAGATCTGAAACAGCGGGGCATGCTCGATGACACACTCGTCGTCTGGGGGGGTGAGTTTGGTCGTACTGTTTACTGTCAGGGCAAACTGACTCGTGAAAATTACGGACGCGATCACCATCCGCGCTGCTTCAGCATCTGGATGGCGGGAGGTGGAATCAAAAAAGGTGTCGTGCATGGCACAACCGATGATTTCAGCTATAACATTACGGAAAACCCGGTTCATATTCATGAATTCAACGCGACGATTCTCAAGTGTCTGGGCATTGATCACAAAAAACTCAGCTATAAATTCCAGGGACTTGATCAGAGACTGACAGGGGTAGAAGATCACAGCCCCGTTGAAGCAATTCTGGCGTGACCTGTATCGATCGCTCATAATATGAAAGAGGCTCGTCCGTCACCTGCGACAGACGAGCCTCTTTTGCTTGGATTTTCTGTTGTATTAACAGTGCTCCCGCTGTTATTTCTCAGCCGCCTGCTTCTGCAGTTTCAGCATTTGAGCAGCATAACGTTTGCCAAACTCCCGCTCCGAATCTGCATTGAAGTGTACCTGGTCACTTTTCGCAGGCAGTCCTTTGGAAGACGCGACTGCTGTCGCAGGGACCTCTTTGGCGATCCCGTGTAATGCCTGATTGACGGTCGGTGCCCCCTCTCGCGTGAAAAATTCACCCAGTTCTCCCATCACGAACGGCAGGTCAGGTTCACCCAGATCCGTGCGCAGATCCACAATCATTCCGGCCAATCGTTTCTGGTAGCTGTTATATAATTTGGGACTCGAGGAATCCCCTTCTCCCTGATGCCAGATCGCGCCTTTAATCACACCTTTACTTTGATTCTCTTTAGCCAGTTTGACCGCGCGCTCATAAAGATCGCCCCCCTTGACCCAGCGACTGAGTGGCGTCCCTCCGACCGCAGCTGGGATCAAACCAATCGTCACCTCAGGGTAAGCATCTGCGATCACAGGCCCAAAACCTGACCCCGGTCCCACGCCTGCAATTTTCGGTTTATCGAAATGCAGCGGATCGGTGGCTGGCACCCAGTTTCCTGCTTTGTCGAGTTTCAACACCCGGGGATGTGCTTTGTTGGAAGCAGGATCAACTTTTCCCCGCCCCGCCATATTCGACTGCCCGATCAGCAGGTAGATATGAAACTTTTCTTTCTCAGGCAATTCAGCCGGTTTATCAGCCGCCAGCAGCGGAGAAAAAACAGTAAACATCCCCAGACACAGGGTCAGATTCAACAACCATTTAATTTTCATTTTTTGGATTTCCCACTCGAAAACAAGAGACACATTCATCGGTATTTCTTTTACTATAGAGTCAGACGCAATTCCAACTCAAGTATACGGTTTCCGTTTTTTACGAAAGAAGCATCGCGCCATGAACTTTCTCAGCCCCAGAGCACTCGTTTTATTTCTCGTGGTAACCTTTTCCTGCATGTCATCAATATCCGCGGCGGATAAAAAACCGGCAGCAAATAAAAATACCTGGAAACCCTTACCAGGCGCGGAATACAAAGTCTATAAAAAAACCAAACAGGGTGACCTGCATCTGAATATTTATAAACCCACAGACTGGAAAGCCGGTGATTCCCGTCCTGCCATCGTCTTCTTTTTTGGTGGCGGCTGGAGAAGCGGCAACCCCAGTCAGTTTGAACCGCACTGCAAACACCTGGCATCGAAAGGAATGGTCGCCTGCACTGCGGAATACCGTATCAAATCTAAACACGACACCACTCCCTTTGAATGTGTGGCCGATGGCAAATCAGCGGTCCGCTGGATTCGCGAACATGCAAAAGAACTGGGAATTGACCCAGACCGGATCGTCGCTGGCGGCGGTTCCGCCGGTGGACATGTCGCCGCCTGTACGGGAACTGTAATCGGCTTTGAAGAACCGGATGAAAACAAAAGCATCTCATCCGTTCCGAATGCGATGGCACTCTTCAATCCCGTCGTCGATACCACCGAAACCGGTTGGAAAGGCGGTCCAACACAGTTAGGAGAACGCTGCAGAGAAATCTCTCCAATACACTTCGTAAAGAAAGGGACGCCCCCCACCATCATTTTCCATGGCACTGAAGATAAAACAGTCCTGTTCGAAAATGTAGAACGCTTCACAGAACAGATGAAACAAAACGACAACCGCTGTGTGCTGGTTGCTTATCCGGACGAAGGACACGGCTTCTTCAACCTGCGTAAAAACAGTGAAGACAATTACTACTCCACTATCAAAAAACTGGACCAGTTTCTGACCTCACTGGGATATCTGGAACCGAAACAATAAACGCCATCGTTAAATCAACGCACACGCTTTCAATGACAATAATCAAATTGAGGAATATTCCCATGGCCGGTTTCATGAATCGGAAGAGACTTTTTTTCTGCATCAGCTGCGCCATGCTCGTTTTGGTCACTTCGCTTCTGCAAGCTGAGGAAATCAAAACGCCTCGTTCACTGGATGACCGTGTGAAGATCGAACTGTTCGCCTCAGAACCGGACATCGTTACAGTTACCGGCTTGACCGTCGATCAGCAGAATCGTGTCTATGTCGTTGAGAGCCACACTCACTTTCGCCCTGAGAATTACCAGGGTCCAAAAGCCGATCGCATTCGTCTGCTGCAGGACACCACCGGCGATGGCCACGCCGATCGGATCCAGACTTTCTATGAAGGATCCACAGAAACGATGAACGTCGCCGCCCATCCGGATGG
>JAGQQP010000135.1 GCA_020426085.1 Planctomycetaceae bacterium
CCTGAAGTTGAATCAGTCCTCATAGGAGTGATTCGTCGACTCGTGTCATCAGAGGAAAAAAGTCCTGAGTAAACAGGAACAACAATTAACTAATTCGCAATCGGTGACAGTTTGGGAAGCAATGTGATGGTACGTCTCATCACTTCCTTCCCTTTTGATTTGATCGAGACATAGTAATTGCCAGGCTCCAGAATTTCGGGAGGATAAACCTGAAAAGTTGCCCGCATGTTTTCACGCGGCGCAATCTGTCCGGTCCTCTGAACGATGCGGCCAGACTCTTCACAAAAATGACAATCGATCCAGAGGTCTTCATGGGGCGGATTGAGAGCACACTGCACAAGAATCATTTCACCTGCTTTAAATTCCTGCTTGCGGTCGATAATCCAGCCCCCTGCCATTTGCGTTCCGATATCAACAGAAAGAAACTTGTCTTTCACTCGCATAACCTGTTCCGGTCCCATCATTTCAGCCACCAGTTCAGGGTCAACCTCGTGTAATGTCATCTTTCCATCTGCCCGTCTGAGCCCGTACCGATCCTGCTGGTGTTCAACATAAATACTGAGAAACAATACGGCTACAATTCCCGTTGACCAGGCGGCGGGAGACTTCCAGGCTGACAGAGATTGCGGACGAAGCCGTTCTACAAGTTGACGGAATTCTGTCGCAAACTGATAAATCCAACCCCCTTTTCGATAGACCCTGCGAAAGCGGGCAGAGATCCACTGGACATCAGATGTATTGAGGAAACAGAAATAGATTGAAATCGAAACCATGGGAAAGATATAGAGGCCCAGTGAAAATGAAGTTCCAATATGAAACGCGGCCCCCATGCCAATTGCAATCATCCGCCCCCATTTATTCCAGACAACGAAGACGAAGACAATTTCCCAGATCAAAGCAATATAAGACATGACCGACAACAAGATCGGATACAGTGTCATAAATTCTCCTACCGGATGAGGGTTATTGTAACGCGACATTGCCCAGTAGTTGATCTGATCCCCTTCCAGGTATCCCGGCGTATGCATTTTGGTGATCGCCGCCCCAAAATAGACGAGGCAAATCAGGATCTGCATCAATCTTTGTGGCCAGATCTCGAAACGAGGTAATTCGTATTTTGAGTACTGGGGCCACGATTGCTTCTGTTTTCTGGCTTTCAACCAGCTATCAACAGACCAGATGGCACCACAGTGAGAAAGCGACAGTAAAAACAAAGCATGCGTCGCAATGACAGAGTACTTTGTCGCCATGCTGATGCAGTCCATGAAACAGAAATAAGTATAAAGAACCATGGAAGCGATCAATGAGAAGCGAGTCATCCAACCAATACTGCTGCAGAACAGAA
Organism: Planctomycetaceae bacterium; assembly: GCA_020426085.1. Lineage (GTDB taxonomy): Bacteria > Planctomycetota > Planctomycetia > Planctomycetales > Planctomycetaceae > Gimesia. Next base: position 1,346 of record JAGQQP010000135.1, read on the forward strand.
AAAACCCGAGGGCTGCAAACAGGCCCACGACAACGGTTCCCGGCAAAACAGGTAGATAGTTGTAGTATTGAAATATATCCGCCAGCGGAGCGGGTGCTCCATCTGCTGAGAATAATTCACGTGAATAAGACCAGCGGGTACAGACCGTTCCCAGCAGAATCAGCGGAAGCAGCATTCGCACTATTGCCAGTCCATAAGGAACTTCTTTGGCAAAAAAGAAATTCTGGAAGCGATCGCGGATCGAATTATTAGCTGTTAAAATCACTTCTGGGGCATCCATGCTTGAAATCCTGTTTGTAGTAGCGTCTCGAAACGTATGGAACTCGCGGAAATCCGGATTAATTACCGACTGGCGAGGCAAGATGAACGGGCAGATTCGGATCATGTTCAGGTGGTGCCGATGCCTCGACCTGACTGCCAACTGAAACTGCGAAAAACGGGCGGCCACGATTCATTTCGGCTACCAGGCGCGGGTTATCATTCATCTGTAGAGTCACCTGTCGCGTCAGCCAGGGGACATACGATTGTGCCACAACCCCTTCGGGAGTAATCACTCGACGCAGACGATAATAGTTCTGGAAATCTTTTGGTTCTTCGTAACGCTGATCCCAGACCATCTCGGGCAGATTATATTTTTTACACCAGGTTTCTTCGATACAGAGAATTCGCAGCATCGGCTCATGCTCGGTCTTATCGAGGGTGTTCATCGCCATCCGAACCCAGGCATCTCCGGTGGTATCGTAGTGACGTCTACCCAGCTTGCCGTAAGGATAAAAATCCCCCCAGGGACCAGGAGACAGCTCGTAGAACTTTCCACTAATGCCTTCACCGATAATATGTGTTCGGACTGAATAGGCAGACCAGCCGCAGAACATGTCCCAGACAATGTAATACATGCCTGGATGACTGCCGGTTCGATAAGTAAAGGTATGACAGAGGATACCGAATACCAATATGCCAACATAGCTGGCGATGGTCAGATAGCTGAGTCCACGTTTGAGAAATCGCATCAGTTTAGCCTTCCCTGGCCTGATAATGTGATTATTGATTCAGAAATTTACGTGCGGGAATCAAGGAAATTGTTGAAGCAGAGTCATAATCCCTCAATTCCAGGGTGGGCAATATCGTAAATATTTCAATTCAGGTCAATAGCAACCTTTTTATCCGATTTAACTACTGATACTGGTTCCCGGTTTCAGGAAGTAAGAGCTGTATATTCCTGAATTGCCGTGAAAATACCATCCCAGTGGTAATCTTTCGCCTCCGTGTCGATCTGCAATCCTGCTTCCAAAGCGGCCTGGCTTGTGACCGGACTGATGCTGACCAGTTTGGTCCTTTTTCCCAGTTGAGATCTTGCTGCGTCTGTTAACAGACTCGCAAAATTTCGGGCGATCGAAGGGCTGCTCAATCCCACCCAGTCAACTTCACCTGATTCCAGCAGTCTCAGGCTTTCTTCATCCCAGGCAGCGACATCATGATTTTCATAAACCACTATTTTTTCCACAGTCGCTGAGACTTCTGCCAGTTCGGTTTTTAAGACTTCACGCCCTCGATTCGCTCCTGCCCAGAGTAGATTCTGATGAGCCACCAATGGTTTCAGTGCTTCTGCAAGTGCTTCTGCCCGATACTGAGGAGGTATCAAATCAGCCCGCAGCCGATATGCGAGAAGTGCCTCTGCTGTAGAGGGGCCGATCGTGGCAATCTTTAAATGCGCCAGTTGCCTGGAATCAAAACCCAGATCCCACAAACGGTCCATGAAATACCGCACACCATTGGCACTGGTAAAGACCAGCCATTGATACTGATCCAGTTGCGAAATTGCCTGATCCACGGGAGCCCAGTCAGCAGGTTTGCTGATTTCAATGGTTGGTAACAGTACAGGCTGTGCGCCCAGACGGATTGCCTGCTGAATCTCGGATTCGGACTGTTCTTCGGACCGGGTAATACCAATCCGTAACCCAAACAGCGGCTTTTGTTCGAACCAGGCAATTTGTTCCCGCAGCGTGACACACTCGCCGATCACGATCAACGATGGTGCAACCAGTTCCGCTTTCTGCACAGCTTCGGGTAAATCCTGCAAAGTAGATTGAACCGTTTTTTGAAAGGGTGTTGTACCACGGCTTATGGCGGCAGCCGGTGTTTCTCCTGATTTGCCTGCTTTGATTAATGAACTCACAATCTGATTGAGATTGTGCAATCCCATATAAAATACCAGAGTTCCAGGAAAGCGACTCAACGCAGCATAGTCCAGGGAAGAATCCGGTTTCGTGGGATCTTCATGCCCTGTGATCAAGGCAACCGCTGATGCATGCGCGCGATGTGTGACCGAGATGCCTGCGTAGCCAGCAGCCGCCGTTGCCGCGGTGATCCCGGGAACGATTTCGAAATCGATTCCGGCCTCACGCAGGGCAGCAGCTTCCTCACTCCCTCGACCGAATATAAAAGGATCTCCCCCTTTCAGTCGTACTACGGTTTTTCCTTCTCGAGCAGCCGCAATTAAACGTTCGTTGATTTCATCCTGTTTGAGAACACGACGATTTTTGCATCCTTCGGCTACCCGGCAGGTACGCTCCACTTCAGAAGAGACATGTTCCAGCAGGAGTGGATTGACGAGCCCGTCATACAGAATCAGATCGGCCTGTTTAAGACATTCAATGCCTTTAATGGTGATTAAACCGGGATCCCCGGGACCTGCACCAACTAGATAGACTTTCCCCCCGGTCATCAGATTTGTATCTCTCCACAACAATTAAACGCTTCAATATAGATGTAAAGCGTCATTATAGCAGAGTTTTCAAAGATGGCGAGCAGCAGCAACCGCTTCCTGTGGAAGTGCGTTCATTCACCAGGCGGGGATGCAGGGAACTCCCTAAAGCCATGGAAACAGCATAGTGATACACATTCGCTAAAAATCGTACCAGGTACCAAATCCCACAAACTGCTCAGAGTTGTTAAAGAATTCGTATTGCATGGTTTTTCCATCCAGGTACTGCAATCCGATTCGAAACAGATGATTGTTCCGATCGCCGCGCCACTGCCAGCCGACCATGATGTTCACATTACCGCCCCAGTTTACTTCCTCGCGCAAGTAACCATTGACCGCCCAGAAGGGAGCTCCATAAAACCCGGAGTGCTCAATGGGACTGAACTCAACACCAAACTGGAGTTCCCAAGGTTGAGCACCGCCATCTGTATTAAATGCATAACCAATTTCGGCGTAGAGTCGTAAATCGGGATCAGGAAAATAACCTCCCCCCAACACAAACGCATCACGTACATAATTGATTCTCTGAAAACCGGGATTCCGTTGAATATACTCATCCCCAGCGTGGGCGCTTGTATGATAATATGCAAACTTCGCCTGATACGCACCCCGTCTCCAGGTCAATGGAACACCGACTCGAAAGTCAGCCGCTTCCAGATCCATTTCTTCTTCCATATTTAATCGGGGAGGACCAGCCCCTTCGAGATCCAACTGCCAGCCTTCCAGAACATTATCATTTAATGAACCGTATCTTAAGATACCAACTCGCGCCCCTGCCTCGAGTTCCATCTGCCAGCCTATATCCTTTTCATGCAGGATCGCCAATGCCATTCGTGGCTCTTTGGGCCCCGCAAGATAGGACTTATAGAGCAGGTCCGTGGGTAAGATTGTCCATCCCCAGCAACTCTCCGCACATAACTGTTCAATAGAATCCGAATACGCGCCCTCGGGTTCGGTCATCGTATCGAACTCGGGGTACTCAGGATTTTCAGGATACGAATCGAAAGCATGAGGAAATACTGTCTGAGAAGCATTGACCTGCTGAATCCGACTCTGCGCGAAATCAGATTCTCTTCTGGATTGGGAATAGAGGGGAGGTAAGCTACGAGTGATATCCTGCTGTCTTTCGGCAGTTCCCATTGGTTCCGCCTGATGCAAAGGGACTCCCAGTTGAATCGGATTCTGTTGTCGATTCGCATACTGGTTCTGCAGATAAAGCTGTGCCTGGCTTGGTCCCTGGTTTAACTGCTGGTCAGTTGCATAAGGAGAAGGAGCCATAAATGGCTGTGAACTGGCAAACTGTTGTGCTTCCAGATTGGCACAAACAGCGCTCACCAGCACTCCCCACAGGAAGCGTTGTATTGATAATGGAATAAATAACCTCACCTGCGAGGCTCCTTATTGTGAACCGCAGCAGTAAGTTGCTGTGACTGAAGTAGTATGGGAGAGGAGTAGAAAAGTTGAACGTTGAGAGAGGAGTTCTACCGGTGGTAGAAGAGAAATGCAGGCGGAGTATAGCGACAATCTCCACAGACGAAAAGGGGAATTCTCTATCAGATGGGTTGCTTGAACAGAGCAGCAATCAGAAGAACCCAAAACAGTATAAGACGTGATTTTCAAATCACTTACAAACCGCAACTCTCAATATCGAGCATATAAATTCATCAAATTGCTTAAGCAGAAATCTGATATTTTTTAGAAGCACCACATTATTATTTGATATGTAGAGTATTTTTTTCGTTGAGCTGCAGCGTCTGGCCCTGTGAGAGTTGTTTGACAATGAGCCCCTGATCCGAAAAGAAACGGAGCTGAACGGGATAATTAAATTCATGCGATTCATTGGCTCGTAACCGGTACGGACCATTCCAAGGCATTGAAGGGCCCTTCATTTCATACAAAACCGGTGTCTTTGATGAATTTACGATCTGAGCCGGTCGAACTTGCGTTCCTTCCAGAATCGTAAAAAAACAGGAATTGTGGACTGGATTTCGTTCTACAAACCAGTGATTTCGCACTTCATTTTTCCAGGCCGATTCAGCAGCTTCATCCGCTTCTTTCAATCGATCAAAGCGGCTGTACTCTTCCAGAATTAATTCAGCGATCTTGGCTGTTTCTGATTTGGGATATTTGCGAATCACTTCTTTGGCGACGCGCTTCTGTTGAGACAGAACCAGTTTATCAACACCTTTTAACATCTCCTGGGCATCTGCTTCCTGCTGTTGCGGAGACAACTGTTTCTGATCGTCCCCGGAAGCAAAAGGGTCATTCTGTGCCGACGCTGGCTGGTGAATCGCACCCAAAAAAATCAGTAATCCCAATACAAGAATGCGGGAACCATTACGATTTGCGAGAGAAATACCAGTGATTTTGTTCATTACTCATACCTTCAGATTCAGCCAGACAGATAACAGAGCCTTTCCCAAAGTTTACACGACAAAAATCTCGACCACTGAACTCTCTCCAAAATCGAGCCTATTTTCCCGCCAGTTTTTACCAGGAAACGGGATTTTTTCTTTAAATAACCGCTTGGGAACGTTCTTTGCAAGCTCTTTATTCCGAACAGTTTAACACTCATATCCACTTTACTTGTTCAGAATGACCGGCTGGAGAAGACTTCTCGGCGGGAATCGAATAAAATACAGATCGATAACAGGAACACTATGAACAGCAGTGATTTACCAGAGATTGATTCGCGTAGAAAGTATTTCATCTAATGGCAAGTAGCCCCCGTCCCCATTACGGGCGAGTCTGGATCACCTTCCTCCGTAATTCATTGATTCGTGAAATGACATTCCGTGGGAACCTGCTGATTACTGTCGTCACGCGCGGATTCTGGTTTGCGGCCCAGTTGATCTTATTTGATATCATCTATCGAAATGTTAATTCAATCAACGACTGGACTCGCGAGGAATACTTCGCCTTTATGGCGACAGGCATGTTGATCAACGCCTTCGTGGAAACGTTCTTTATGCCGAACTGTGCCAATTTCAGTGAATTGATTCGAAACGGAAATCTGGATTTTGTGCTGTTAAAACCGATCGATACCCAGTTCCTGGTCTCTTTCGAAAAAGTGAATCTGGCGATGCTGAACCAGGTTCTACTGGCCGGAGCGCTTCTGTTTTACTCCCTGTCGCATACAGTCCATGTGGAATCTGCCATCCAACTCATGCAGGGAATGGTCCACTCAGGAGAATATCTGACGATTCTCAGTTGCTGCTTCCTGGGAGCCGGGCAAATATTAATGTACTGCCTGCTCCTGGCTGTAGGAGTCGCGTTTTTCTACAGTCTGATGATCGCCCTGGCCAGTAGCAGTATCTGGTTTGGCCGCAATCAGGGACTGTATGATTTCTGGTTTTATATTACAGTCTTTGCACGATATCCGCGGAGTATCTACAGTGGCTCGCCGACCGGTGAAATCTTGCGGTTCGCCTTCTCCTATGTCATTCCGATTCTGCTGGTTGTCACCGTTCCCGCGCGCCAGCTGCTTTCCAAAGCACTTCAGCCATCGTGGATTACACTGGTTTCCGTTTCGATTACACTACTGATGTTATTTCTTTCACGTTATATCTTCAAATGGTCATTAAACAGCTATCGCAGCGCAAGCAGCTGACTCCCTGCCCTGCCGATGGGGATTGTCCATAGAACAGAAGTCTGTCGAGTTAAATATGAACATCGTAATTATGGGTGCAGGAACCGTGGGCACATTCGTAGCCGACACTCTCTGCGCCGCGCAACACAACGTCACGATTATTGATAAATCACGGGCCGCTCTGGAACTGATTGAAGAGCGGGTCGATGTACAGACAATCTGTGGTTCTGCCTGTGATTCTGCAATTCTGTTTCAGGCAGGTGTCCTGGGAGCTGATATCTGCCTCGCAGTCACCAGCCTGGATGAAGTCAATATGGTGGGAGCCAGTCTCGCTAAAGCAATGGGTGCACGTCGTTGTGTCGCCCGTGTATTTAATCATGCCTATCTGAATCTGAGTACGTTCGACTACCAGCGGCATTTCAACATCGACCGACTACTGAGCCTGGAGTATCTCACAGCATTGGAACTGGCAAAGGAAATCGGTGAACCCGGTATGTTTGCTGTCGAAAACTTTGCGCGGGGTGAAGTCGTCATCCAGGTTCTGGATGTACAACCTGGCGTGAAAGCCGACGGCATCGAACTGAAAAATCTCAAACTCCCCAGTGGAGTACGCGTCGGATTGATCTCCGACGGCAATAACACATCCATCGCAGGTGCCGATAATCTCATTCAAGCCGGTCAGATTGTTACCCTCATCGGAACACAGGAAAATATCGATCAGGTACACCGCATGTTCCAGCACAAACGGGCCTTGAAATTTCGGGTGATCATTGCGGGGGGTGGAAATATCGGCTTCAACCTCGCACGAATCCTACAGAAGAAAGAGTATTCTGTTACTATTCTGGAAGCAGACCCTCAACGCTGCGACTTTCTCTCTCGACATCTGGACTCTACTACAGTGCTGCACGCCGATGCAACGCGTCGTACGGAAATGGAAGAAGCGCGCGTGGGAAAAGCAGATGTATTCATCGCGGCAACCGGTCGTGATGAGGATAATATCGTGTGTGGAGTGGAAGCCAAAGAACTCGGTGCCGACCGTATCATGAGTATCGTTCGCCGTCCGGATTATGCGAACGTACTGGAAAAACTGGGAATCGATGTCGCAGTCAGCCCCAGGGAAGTCATTACCCGTCAGATCATGGGAATGGTGCAGTCGGGCCCCGTCATCAGTCACTCCGAAATCGGAGGAGGTAATTCTGCAATTCTGGAAGTTGAGGTCAGAAAAAATACTCCCATCACACAAGCGCGTCTGAAAGATCTTAAACTCAGGCAGGCGCTCATCGCTGCAGTCGTGAAAGAAGACTGTGTCAGAGTTCCCGGCGCCGATGATCAGATCCAGGCA
>JAGQQP010000136.1 GCA_020426085.1 Planctomycetaceae bacterium
AATTTAATATACTCGGTCCAAATGGACTTGGAGACGCTACAGTAAAACGGGACACTGTTCACTCGGGCTTGTCTTCAGTCGGTTCGAGCTCCCGTTTCTTCATGAAGTGAATGTCCATGCTGGATTTTTGCAGCAGTTCGTAGCGTTCCCAGACTGGCGGGCATTCGAATTCCGCATCCCGGGGTGTTCTCAGCAGCAGATGACAGTCTGCGGATGAGATATTCTCTTTCGACAAGCGTTGTATCGATTCATAGAGACGCGAGCCTGGTTTGAGATCGTCAATCATTTTGTAAGGCGGGTCTAAAAAAATCAGGTTAAAAGGCACAAAGTCCGGTACATTTTTGGGCCGAAAGGAAGAGAGCAAGGCATTGGTTTTCCAGCAGAGTGTGGTGTCTTCGGCTCCGATACTTTCAACATTGCGTTTGAGCAGTTCGTGCGCTTTGCGGTCCTGTTCAATGAAGACCACACTGGCGGCGCCTCTGCTGAGTGCTTCCAGTCCGAGGGAACCTGTTCCTGAATAGATATCGGCCACACGTTTGTCTTTCACGGTGTCCCCCAGCCATTCGAAGAGGACTTCTTTGACAAAGTCGGTAATAGGTCTGGTGGTCTGTCCGGGGTTGGAATGCAGTTTCCGACGACGATATTTGCCTGCAATAATTCGCACTGTAATGCCATTTCAATAGAACGGGTGTGAACCAGCATTGGGTGCACACGAGGGTATCAGGTTGCTTTTCTCAGGCGATTGTATAGAGGCTGTTACGGAATGAGAAGGATCATTGCTTTTCCTGCTGTTCCCGGGCAACCCGTTCCCAATGCTGTTTAATAATTTCAGCAGCTTCTTCCGCAACGGAGTGGAATTCCTTTTTCGCCCGGTATGCTTTGACCGCAGGCTTGACTGTGGCATTATCCTGGGGTGGTAACTGTGAAGAGTGAATAATGGTTGTGTCACCGGAGTTCACTTCCGTTTCGTCAGCCTCTTCAGAAAGCCAGGTTGAGATTTCATCATCAGACAGGGGGGCCGATTTATCTGGACTGAGATTAGCCGGTTTGGGGATTGTCTTTTTGGATCCCACCAGTTCAAACAACATGGGGCCGATGCGTAAGTGGTCACCGGGATGAAGCAGGCATTCAGTCTGTACCCGTTTATCATTGACGAAAGTGCCGTTCTGACTTTCCAGATCGACGACAAAAAGCTGTCCGTCACGACTCTGCAGTTCGCAGTGTTTGCGGCTGACATCCGGGTCAGAAACGCGGACATCGCAGTCGAGTTCTCTCCCGATCGTGATGTTTCTTTCCGGCAGCTTCAGAGTTTTTCCTTTGTATTTCCCCGATTGAATAATGAACTTTGTCATTTACTGTGGCCTTTAAGTGATGATGTGAACTCAGGGATGAAAACACGGGATAAGGTCAGGTGTTCGAGCCTGGCTGAATGACAGGTATGATCTGATTTTAGCGGTATCAGTTTTCATTGATTGCATCTAATGAAAATCAGAAAAGGAGAACTGGCTATCAGGAGCAGAAGTGATTTCTGCTCCTGAAAAATAGTGTTTTATGATTAATCATGCAGTGGAACAATCAGTGCATCTCTGCAGGCTGGGCAGGTCAGAGTGCGTCCGCGATGTTTCACTTTGACCTTGATTCGTTTACCGCAGCCGCAGAAAAAATGAATGTGTTCTTCAGAGATATTCGCAGGGGTTTCAGTGTGAGCGTGTTCCCACACATCGTCTGAAATGACTTTGATCAATTCGAGGAGTTCATCGGTGTCAAATGGTTTCACCAGATAACCATCTGCCCCCACTCGATTTGCCAGATGACGTGATTCGGGTGAGTCGATCGCAGTCAGAATCAGAATGGGAACGTCACTTTCTTTCTGCTTCATGCGTTCGCAGATTTCAAAACCGCTTTCCTGTGGCATAATCAGATCCAGAATTACGAAATCCGGTTTGTGCATGCTGAAAGAAGAATGGGCCTGTCCGCCATCTTTTGCGACAGTCACATGGTAAGCGTGTTGTTCCAGCAGTGTTTTCAGGAAAAAAGCGGTATCCTGTTCGTCGTCTACAACGAGAATATGATTGACGATGGAAGAAGTAAGTTCCGGGCGAATTTCATTGATAGCCATTGTGGAGACTCTCCATTACAGTGTCCCCGATTCCGTCGGGCGGGTTTGCGATTTGGAATAATCTGCAGAGATTTCAGTTTGCAGAGACTGCCTTGGTATCAAAATTGTCGAGTTAATGAGTTGTTATTCGTCAATAGAAGTCCGTTATGAAATTGAATGATCTTGTAATAAAAGCGTAATATTTATTATCCCACAGCAGTAAATAATTAACACGGCAAAAGTTTTTTTTTCGAAGGAAATAGCAAAAAGTCCTGAAAAACAGGGCAAATACATTGACTTTTGGAATTAAGATTACTTTACTTACGCTTGGCTCGGAGAGAGTGAGACCTTGAATCCAGGCCTGAAAACAAATTGGCAACTCATTATGACGAGGTGGAAATCCACTTCTTTCATTTTCAAATTTCAGTATCAGGAGTTCACGATGGCAGCAAAGGCTACGACTAAAGATAAGCCACTTACCAAAACAGAGATCCTCAATGCACTGGCTGAAGGTTCTGGACTCACCAAGAAAGAAGTGACCGCAGTTCTGGATGAATTAAGCTCTCTGATTTCCAAAAATCTGGGCAAGCGTGGTCCTGGTGTTTTCAACATGCCTGGACTTCTGAAGATTCAGGTTCAGCGCAAACCTGCCACTAAAGCAACCACACGCCCCAACCCATTTAAGCCCGGCGAAATGATGCAGGTTGCTGCCAAGCCAGCTCGCAATGTCGTCAAAGTACGACCTCTTAAAGCACTGAAAGAGATGGTCTAAGTTCCATCGCTTTTCGCTGATGATACAACCCTCAAAGATGCAGCTCCTGATTCAGGATGCTGCATCTCGACAGGTTGATCGACAGTTCGCGTTTCCTTTTCGGTGCATCATTCACTGATTTAAGCCTGATCTGAACCGACTTGACTTTTCTCAAGTAGAGTCCGATTTTAGGGCTTAAAGTCCTGAAACATCAAATTTTATTTGAAATTTAGGTGTTTTTTGTAAAGAGTGATTTTGTGTCGACTGTGAATATGCCAATTGTCGTAAGTCTTTTTTGAGTTGTATCTTGCGATTGCAGTATAATACCTCAGCTGCCTGTCAGCTGATTCTCTCTATGTCCGTTTGCGGTATCAGTGTGCTGCTGCGTTGCGCCAGCCTCTTGACGCTCTAAATGTGGACATGTAAAATCTGTACGTTAATAAATCATCAGTATTTTCACTGATAGATTGCAGTGGTGTAAAGCCTACCAGTCAACACCACGTCAGGATTTACGTAGGATGCTTTATGTATCCTGAGAGAGAACAATGGCATGTTAGTTTTATCCCGAAAGAAAAATGAGAAAATCGTGATTGACGAGAATATCGTCATTACGATCGTCGAGATACGCGGTGATAAAGTCCGCCTGGGGATCGAGGCGCCTCGAGAAGTGCCCATTCACCGTAGTGAAGTTTACGACGCAATTCAAAACGAACAGAATTCCGTTCCCGAAGAACCGAACTCAGTTTCCGATACCACAAAGAATGATGCATCGGAGTTACTGCAGTAATCATTCTGTTTGTACATCTATCGAATACTAACGTGCCGCTTCACCGCGGCTTTTTTTAGCGGCACAGATTCTTCGGAAATCAGTCCAGCCAGAGCAATTAGAAGTTTTTTTCAGAGATCCTGAATTCTATTAACGCCGTCCGCTTGACTTATCCGATGGAAAGCTTAGATTACTATTCTCTTGACGGCCCCATCGTCTAGTTAGGCCCAGGACATCGGGTTTTCATCCCGAAAACAGGGGTTCAAATCCCCTTGGGGTCATTTACCCTGCAGCGACTATTATCCTGGATAGTCGCTGCTTTTTTTATGCGCCTGTTATCTTATTCTTTCCCCTCTGCGGTGAGCCTGAGAATGTCATCGGCATGCTCAGCGATACGAACGATCGCTCCTGCAATGGTTGTCATGTTTTCTTCGCTGGTGAGCAAAACCGGGTGATGCAGCACAATCATGTTGTGGTCGCATTCCGTCGCGATGTTGAGTTCATCAACTTGTCGGAATCGACGCCGGCTGTGAATCGCGTGGAGTGCCCTGAATCCCGGGTAGACGGCAATCCCTTCTGCCTGCATCGCCTGGCAGAACAGATCGCGTGAGAGCCCTGAGAATGACGCAGGCTGATACAGGAAGCCTAACTTGTAGTAACCCGGCATGCTGGTTGTCTGTGGGGAGAGCTGCAGATTTTGGAAAGCGATCAGTCCTGAATCATTGCCAAGCTGTGTGAGAAGAATGTCCACCTGTTTCTGGCGAGTCTGATTCTGAGAATCGAGTGTTTCCATCTGAGGAAGCAGTAAGCCCGCCTGCAGTTCGGTCAGGGGGTAGGCTTCATTGCCGCGATGTGAATAGAGTCGAATCCGTTGTGCAATTTGTGGAGATCGTGTCAGAATCGCGCCCCCTCGCCCTGCTGTGAGCAGTTTACTGCCACCGAAACTGAGAATGCCAGTCTCGCCCCAGCTGCCCGCGATACGGCCTTCTATGAGTGCTCCCGGAACCTGACAGGCGTCTTCAATCACGGGAATCCCGCGCTGGTTGGCGATACCGGTGAGCGTCTGCATGGAAACAAGTCCACCATGCAGGTGTGAGACCAGAATGCCTTTTGTGGAATCGGTAATGGCCTGTTCCAGTCGATTCAGATCGAGGTTAAAGTTTTCCGGGTTGACGTCTGTCAGAACAGGAGTCGCGCCGACTGTCACAATATTTTTGAAATTTCCTTCAAAGTCATAAGCGGCGAGAATGACTTCATCACCAGGGCCGATCCCCAGACCCCGTAATGCAAGTTCAACAGCAGCAGTCCCGCTTGAGCAGAGAATCACCTGTTCTGTCTGATGCAGATCGGCAAGTTTCTGTTGCAGCTGTCCGGAGTACGGACCATGATACTTGCCCCAGTCACCCGTTTGTTGTGCCTGTTGCAGTACCTGATTGATGGCGGGATCGGGGAATGGCCAGTCGGGAGGCCCTTCGGGAAAAGCAGGAACTCCGCCGAGAATCGCTGGTTTTTCAGAGAGCAGGCTGTTCATTGGTGCGGGAACCGATTCAAATATAAGGTAGGAAATCGGAATTCGTAGATAACATAGTATTATTCTGAAGAACGTTTGATTAAACTGGAGGCAGCACAGCATGTCGACGGAATTCCGAGGCGACCTGTGAAGCTTCCCGTTTGTTCTTCAACTTTAATATTCAAGTGAGTCATATTATGTCACATCAGATCAAATTTATCATGGTGGGTGGTTTTTTAGGAGCAGGAAAAACCACAACATTAGGACGGCTGGCAAAATATTATTCCGATCAGGGTTTGAACGTGGGTGTGGTTACCAACGATCAGGCAGCTGATCTGGTTGATACAAACGCGCTGCGGTCACAGGGATTGCATGTGGGTGAAGTCGCCGGTGCCTGCTTCTGTTGCCATTTTAATGCATTGATGGACACGATTGAGGAACTGGGTTCGCAGCAGAAGCCGGATGTCATTCTCGCGGAACCAGTCGGCAGTTGTACGGATCTGGTGGCGACGGTGATTCAACCGATCAAACGATTGTTCGATGCCGACTTTTCCATTCATCCATACGCCGTACTGATGAAACCCAGCCACGGTCTGAAGATTTTGAAAAATGACAAAGGTTCCGGCTTTTCACCCAAAGCGGCCTACATCCTGAAGAAACAGCTGGAAGAAGCAGATCTGATTCTGATTAACCGGATTGATGAGTTGTCCGCAGAAGAGGTAGATGAAATCACGGCGCTGGTTAATGAGCAGTTTCCAGGAACTCCCGTGTTACGCACTTCCGCTCTCACAGGCGAAGGCTTCGAGCCCTTACTGGAATTTCTGGAGCAGGATGGCGACTTCGGCAGCAAGATCCTCGACATTGATTACGACATTTATGCAGAAGGGGAAGCAGAACTGGGCTGGTTGAACAGCAGTGTCCATATCTCTGCAGAGAAACCGTTTTCGCTGGACCAGTTGCTGATGGATGTCATTTCGCAATTACAGTCTTCTTTCAAAGAGAAGTCGGTCGAAACAGCACATCTGAAAACAATCGGTTTATGGGAAGGATTTTTTGGTGTCGCGAATCTCGTCAGTAATGACAGCGCACCCAAATTATCGTTATCATCTGATTGTACGGTAACGGAAGCGGATCTGATTGTGAATGCGCGTGTGGCCTGTGACCCCGAAGCGTTGACGGAGCAGGTAACACAGGTGCTGGAGAACTGTGCCCAGTCTTTGAACGCGAAGCTGGAATTTCGTCAGACACAGAGTTTCCGTCCGGGGAGACCTGTGCCTACGCATCGATATGCGACGCCACAATAGGCGGCGGTTTCCGTTAAATGAATTGAGTGTGGCGCCAGCATTTAATGGAATTCAATGTCTGAGCTAAGTGAGAGTTTTGATGCAGGTCGACGGCAGAAGCTGCGTCGACAGTTGCAGGCGTGGTACGCATCACATCAGCGGGATTTACCCTGGCGGCGACAGCATGATCCTTATGCCGTCTGGATCAGCGAGATCATGCTGCAGCAGACCGTCGTGGCGGCTGTCATTCCGTACTTCCAGCGCTTCATGGCCCGCTTTCCTGATGTGCAAACGCTGGCGGCTGCGGAAGAGGGTGAAGTACTGCAGCATTGGGAGGGACTCGGTTACTACAGTCGCGCCCGGAATATTCATAAGGCGGCGAAGCTGATTGCCGGCGAACTGGAGGGGTGTTTTCCCCGCGATGTCGAGTCGCTACAGAACCTGCCGGGCATCGGCCGCTATACCGCGGGGGCCATTTGTTCGTTTGCCTATGATACGCGGGCTCCGATTGTTGAAGCAAACACGTTGAGGTTGTATTCGCGTTTGATCGGGCTGGAAGAGGATCCCCGTTCGAAGTCGGGACAGAATCAACTGTGGGAGTTTGCAGAACTGATTCTGCCGCGTAAGTCTCCGGGAGAGTTTAACCAGGCTCTGATGGATCTGGGGAGCCTGGTCTGCACGCCGCAAAATCCGGACTGTGAACACTGTCCTGTAAGTGCGTGCTGTGAAGCGTATCTCCGTCAAAGGCAACATCTGATCCCGGTTCCGAAAGCGAGGCCGGAAATTACACCGCTGACCGATGTCAGTATCGCTGTTTTCTCAGGGAGTCAGGTGATGATTCGGCAGAGAACAGCGGGAGAACGCTGGGCCGGGCTATGGGACTTTCCCAGGCTCACGCTTGAAGAAATGAGCGGGAGTCCGCATCCGACCACAGTTCGCAAAACAGCAGGTCGGAAGAAAGAGTTATTTTCTGCACAGCAGAGTGCAGGGGTTGAGATACCGGAGGGGCTTTCTCCCACTGTGATTCCCCGCCTCGAAAGCTACCTGAAGGAACAGGCGGGCGTTGAAGCAACGATGCAGCAGCTGATCACAGAAATCCGACACAGTGTGACCCGGTATAAAATTCGACTGCTCTGTTTCGTTGCTCAACTCGAGCAGCGATCGACGAAAAAACAGTCACCTCAACTCAACAGTCAAGCCGGTGATGCGGGGTATCAGTGGGTATCGGTGAATGAGCTGGAGTCCTATCCGCTGTCGGTGACAGGCAGGAAGTTTGCGAAGCTGCTGGCAGAGCGAAGATAACGCGCTGATAAAATTGCTGCTGCTGGGGACAGCATTCAAAACTGACGGGCGCAAAAAAATCCCCATTCTCAAAATTGCCTGAGATTGAGAATGGGGAAAACGCATTTGACTCAAGAGAAGAAAGCGGCATCCGTGCCAAAAAGACCTTCCATGGAATATAAGCCTTTAGGGTTACCGGATGTGATGGGGATACTGAATGAGTCGCAACCCTCTCCTGTAGTCAAAGACGCTGTAGAACAATGGATATTGTTACTTGATTGTGCGTTAACCGGATAAGTCTTTGAAGAGGCTGCCGAATTCGGGCATGTCCTGTTCCAGCAGATTTTGCCAGGCTTCCAGGTTCCAGATTTCCACGCAGATAACTGCGCCGACAATCATGACTTCCTGGTTGGGCTGAACCCCCAGGAACTCGCGAAAGCCTTCCGGGATCGTACAGCGAGAGCGATTCGCTAACTGAATGGTACGATTTCTGGTGGACAGTAATCGTCCCAGGCGTTGCACTTCGTCCCAGCGGTTTTCCAGACGGTGTGACTGAATTTTCTGTTTAATCAGATCCACACCCTGCTGCTGTCTGTTTTGCCAGTCAGCAGCTTTCCAGAGACTGAGACATCCTGCTCGTTCCTTGGTTAACATCGTTTCCCCCGACTCGTCAGTGATAGCTTGAGCCATTTCTGCGGGAAGCGAAATGCGAAAGCGGTCGTCGACCGTTCGCTTTGTCTCTCCCGTAATAAATGTGTTACTGCTCATAACCAGCCTGTCCATGGGGGGCGTGTATCAACTCTCAGCGATATCGAAGCTGTTCGATATTGTACTGGGCGGATAACCCACAATCAACTAGTTATCAAAGATCAATTGGGCAGGAAACCCACTAAGGACCGAATTTACCGTTGGTTTTCCAAAAAGGCAATCACTGATTGTTTAATTCTGTCGATTTTATCAATTTTTCTGATCAGCGTTTTTTCACGTGAACAATCTGGCTCACGGTTTATCGCCTGGCTGAGATCAATGTCAGTATTCGTGTGGCAAGACATCAGAACGGATTTCGTGCGCAGCTGCTGGCCTGGATTCCCCTGAGTAGACGGGATTCTGCTGAATATCAATCGAAGATTCCGAGTTCATCTGCAGCAGGATGCAGAGAAGAGAGGATGGTCGTCGTGTGGCACACTGACAAACATCGATTTCTTAGTGAGGCGAAAAAAAATGCCTGGCGGAGTCGCTGAAAAGAGATCAGTATCCGCCAGGCATGAGAAGTAGATCGACCCGTCTCAGAGACAGGGCGAGTGAATCTTAATATTCACGATTTTTGAGAATCCCGG
>JAGQQP010000137.1 GCA_020426085.1 Planctomycetaceae bacterium
ATCGCGATCAGCGAGAATTTCGCGTGCAACATCCGTCACAAAGTTATCTGCTCCCAGCCATTTTTCTTTTTTCGGAGCAGGGGCCCCGACATTCATGCCCACACCCGGATTCCACAAAGCGGGCAGGGTATGTTTGATGGCTGACATATAAGTGGTGAATACAGGGTATTTCGTATCAGGATTGTCCTGCTGATAATTATCCATCTTTTCCACCAGCTTGTTGTGAGCAATTTTGGGGTGTCGATGGTGAGGACCATGCACGAAAATATCAAAGTTAATGTAGGTACAGATGCGGGTAATCAGATTCGATCCGATCACAGTGCGGGTACCCAGCAGGGGATCGTAACTCTGCATCCCCAGATGTTCGGTAAACTTTCGGAAGGTCTGAATGACACTGGCAATCCAGTGAGGAATCACCCAGGCGACAATGAAGGGGCGCCACAGCGAGAACCAGGCAATGGCTCCCAGAACGACCGCCCAGAACACGGCCATCGCCGCATATTCGAGTCGCATCGTTTTAATGACCTTGGGGTTTTTGACCGGCGTATTTTTGCTGAAGCAGAGCCGACTGTAAACGTAGGGGGACGTGAAGAACCCAAACGGAAATTCCAGCCAGCAGAAAATACGACGGAACGTGAGTGAAGTCGTTGGATCGGAATAAGGCCACAGTTCCCAGTCACCAGGCTTGTTGAGATAAGCGTGATGACGAATGTGGGCTTCCCGGTAAGCGGTATAGGAAACTAACAGTCCGGTACCAATGGCGCGCCCCAGCCAGATGCTGACCCAGGCCTTTCCGCAGATACCCTGATGAGATGTTTCATGGAAACAACTCGACCAGCAGAACATACTGTATGCTGCAACCAGCGTACAAAAAGCCACGAATGGCCAGGCGGTTGTCGGCCACTGAAAAGCCAGAGCCAGAATGGCTGCTGAACCAAACAGGGAATGTAAAAAACGGGGAGTTGTTGATTTTGTCTCGAGATCAGCGATCTCTTTGGCGGTAAAATGGGTCACCGACATGGCACGTACCTCCTGGTTGTGCTCAAACTTTCAAAACGGATCGTTAAAATACGTATCGGAAAGTTGAGTCCAAACACCATTAAGTGAAATGCAACAATTGGCCCAGTTCACATGGCATCCCGGTAGTATCTGTCTAAACTACCCAGTCTTCCCGACCTATTAACCATAAGTCAGGAAAGGATGTGATGCATAAATGAAACATGCAACAACACAGGTAATTTACACAATCCAAGATACATGTGTAGTTTGCATCAAATATAACGAATACACGGGATACTTGCGAGCAAATTTAATTCCTGTGGACAAAAATGACCCGGAAAATTATTGCTTTGAGGGGGGGAGATAGAGGTAGTTTTCGGGAAACAGCTGTTTGGTCATCAGAATCGACTTAGATTTGCCGCCATTCCAGATGTCCCATTTTGGATCTGCATATTGAGAAAAGAACTGATCCATTCGCTGCTTGAGATCGGCCCTGGTCTTTTGGAATTCAGGCTGGTCGATCAGATTCCTGTGTTCCCGTGGATCGGCGGTCAGGTCATACAACTCATTGGGGGATTCGTGATATCGTTCGATGTACTTCCAGTCCTTTGTACGGATGGCACGTACATTCTCGAATTCATAGAAAACGACTTCGTTCCAGGGAATCTGTTCTCCCTTGAGAACCGGCGCAAAATTGCGACCTGGCGTTGCGGGTTTCGCGGGAATTTTATCCTGCAGACCCAGATAATTCAGCAGGGTGGGATACACATCGTAATTGGCCACCATCATCTCCTGACGCGCGCCGGAGACAATTTTCCCCGGCTGAGAAAAGATGAGTGGAATCGTCAAAGTCCAGTCGAATGCAGTCAGGGGGCGCGTGTGGTCACCCATGCCCCAGTATCCACTGTGGCCGCCCGACAAACCCTGGTCGGCGGTGAAAATCACCAGCGTGTTCTCGCGTAGTCCCAGATCTTTCAACGTCTGCATAATCTGGCCGACACCATCATCGACTGCAGACACTTCGGCTGCGTATTTGCGAATGATCCCCAGGTCACCAATCCAGTCTCCATAATTGAAATTCCAGGGCTGCGCTTTTTCCCGGGGAAACGAAGGGAAGGTCATCTTTTCATATTCCGCTTTAAACCGGTTGCGAATCGGTTCTTTCATCGCCGAACCTAATCCGTAAGGACCGTTGTAAGCCAGGAACAGAAAAAACGGCTTCTCCTGATTCTGCTTGATGAACCTGATGCCATGTTGAGTCCAGAGATCGGTCAGATAAGTCGGTTCCTTACGAATCTTCTCGTCTTCGATCACTTCCTGATCATAAAAACCAGAACTGGCGCCGTGTGGTTTCGTTATCCAGTAAGAAAATCCTTCCTGCGGATACAGGTTATCACCCAGATGCCATTTACCCGATAACCCACAGACATAACCTGCGTCATGTAACACCTGGGGAATCGACTGAAATTCCTCCAGGGTATTATACGATTCCGGTCCCGTCTGAATCCGAGGTCTGAGATAACAGTGCACTCCGTGCTGGCAGGGCATCAGTCCCGTCAGAAAAGTGGCCCGGGTCGGCGAACAGACGGCGTTATTGGCAAACGCGTGGGTAAACAGAGTGCCTTCTTTCGCCAGCTGATCGATGTGAGGCGTTTTGATATCCTTGTTCCCATAGCAGCCCAGCGTCCACTCACCATGATTGTCTGTCATGATGATCACGACATTGGGGCGCTTCTGCTCTGCCGCTGCGAGCAGATCTGTGAAACTGAAATTCAGTAACAGCATCAGACAAAAACAGCAGGCAACAGAATAGAACCGACACATGATGGCAACCCTCCAGGATATCAAATGGAATTACGTTGATATCAAGCATGAATCATCGCCACCCGCTTTTCAAGCTGTACTCTTATTACAGCTGCGTTTTTAGCGAAAAACGGGACACAGTCTAATAATGCGGCGGCTTGTCCTGGACCGGATCGGGACCGTCGCCATCTTCTTCTAATGCTCCCAGTCGCGAATCCAGGAGCTTCAGTGATTTGCTCAATGTATCCACGATCTGATTCTGCTGCAGCACAGCTTCATCCAACTGTTCGACATCGTGCTGTAGGTGCATCAAGACAGATTCGACCTGGGTTAAACGTGCGATGAGTTCTTCCAGACGGGAAGGATTCTCTGTCATGCTGAAAATCGCCTTTCAGGGAAGCTGCTTTTCTTATACAGTTTGAAGGTTAAAATACCATTCGGATTTTATTGACTCACGTTCGACTTTGAAACAATTTGACAGGTCCGATTCCCCATGAATCCACGATTTCGGTACTCTCTGCTGTTACTCGTAGTGACGTTCGTCATTTTCTACGGTTTTTCTCGCGAATCTGCGGCAGCCGAAAATCGCTTTCAGGTCCGTTTTCTGAAATCGATTCATCCGGAACCGTTCACGGGCCGCGTTTATCTGATTTTTACCAAGTCCGGACGCGAACCGCGGCTGGGTCCTTCCTGGTTTCAACCGGAATCCTTTATTGCCTGTGATGTGACCAACTGGCAGCCAGGCGAACCGCTCGCGCTGGGTCCTGAAACGAAAAAGCTGCTCTCTTATCCGAAGCCTTTAGCGGAAATGGATCTGGCCGGATTTCACGCACAGGCGGTCGCTCGTTTTAACACAACCGATCCCAAAATTGGCACCGCTCCCGGAAACGGATTCAGCCAGGCTCATCAGTTGATTGGCGACCTGAACGCGAGCATCCCTTCTTTCACCATTGATCAACTGGTTCCGGAAAAACCGTTTCACGAAACCGAGTGGATCAGACATTTCAAAATGCGATCGCCGCTGTTATCGAAGTTTCACGGTCAGGATACGAACCTGGAAGCCAGTGTGATCCTGCCCCAAAGTTATTATCAGCAGCCTCAGCGCAAGTACCCGGTCATCTATTCCATTCCCGGCTTTGGCGGCGATCATCAGCGCAGCCTGCCACAGGCGCCGATTGCAGAACAGAACGCAGGGGGCGTTGAATTTATTCGCGTACTCCTCAACCCGCAATGTCGCTGGGGGCACCATGTCTTTGCCGATTCCGCTACCAACGGACCGGTCGGAAAAGCGTTTACCACCGAATTGATACCGGAGCTGGAGAAAACGTTTCGCGCCATTCCTCATTCGCGCGCCCGGTTTTTAACCGGACACTCCTCCGGGGGATGGTCGTCCCTCTGGCTGCAGGTCACTTACCCGACTGTTTTCGGAGGTACGTGGAGTACTGCTCCCGACCCGGTTGACTTTCGCGACTTCCAGCAGATCAACATCTACGAACCGGGGAGCAACGTTTATCGAGATGCGAAGAATCAACCCCGGCCGATCGCCCGCAGAGGCAACCAGCCCATTCTCTGGTTCGAACCTTTCGCGAAGATGGAACAGGTGCTCGGACCAGGCGGACAGCTCCGCAGTTTTGAAGCAGTCTTCAGCCCCCGCGGCGACGACGGCGCACCGCTGATGCTCTATGACTGGGAGACCGGTGCCATCAATGCCGAAGTGGCAGAAGCCTGGAAAGCATACGACATTCGCCTGATCCTGGAATCGAACTGGAAACAGCTGGCCCCCGAACTCGCGGGAAAGATTCATGTTTTCATGGGAGACCAGGACACGTTCTACCTGAATGGTGCCACCGAGCTGCTCAAGCAGACACTGGAAAAGCTGGATGCCGATGCTGTAGTTGAGATTCACCAGGGCAAAGACCATTCGAGTCTGTTAACCCGTGAGTTGATGCTGCGCATCCGCGCGGAAATGGTTCAGGCATTTCTGAAATATCAGGCGGAAATGCGGGCAGCAGAATAGCGACTCTCGAAGTGGGCAGATTCTTTTCAACTGCCGATATAACGGGCATAGATGGTCTTGGCGACAGAGGGATCATCGGTCCCTTTGATGATTGCTCTGCCGTCCCGAAACAGGCTGATTTCATAGTCGGGGTTCTTCAGATTCAGCCGCAGCAGATAGGGGTTCACGTCTACGGTGCCTGAGTTCCGTAATTTTACTGCCAGTTCTTCAAAAACTATTTTTCCTTTGCCCGCGGGAGAAACCTGAACTGCATTACGACCGCAGAGTCGCGTCGTGCGGGAACCCTGTTCTCCGTTCAGCCAGATTCGTTCCCCCTGGTGGCAGGCTTTGCACTTTCCTTTCTCCCTCAGCTCGGCGACACTCATCTGTCGAAACGATCCATCCCAGACATCGATCACCGTCAACACGGGTTTGATCTGTTCAACCTGGCCGGAGAGCAGCTTGATGGCATCCACGGCTTCCAGTGAAGCAATCACATTGACGGTCGGCCCCAGAATGCCCGCGGTATCGCAGGTTTCGGTACTGCCTGGTTCGGGAGCGGAATCAATCAGACACCGCAGACAGGCCGACTTGCCCGGCAGGATCGTCATCGTCTGGCCGGTACTGCCGATGCAGCCACAGTAGATCCAGGGGATACCCAGTTCCAGTGAAACATCATTGATCAGATAGCGGACTTCAAAATTATCCGTTCCATCCAGGATCAGATCGACATTCTCAGCTAACCCCAGAATGTTGGTGTGATCGATGTCTTCGACAACAGCTTCGATCTGTACGGTGCTGTTGATTTTTTTGAGCTTTTCGACGGCGGCGATTGCTTTGGGAAGTTTCGCGGCGACATCCGATTCATCAAACAGAACCTGTCGCTGCAGGTTGCTGATCTCTACGAAATCCCGATCCACAATTTTGAGATGACCGACGCCCGCTCTGACCAGAGTTTCCGCCAGTACGGTCCCCAGTGCACCACAACCGCACAGCAGCACACTGCTCTGCATTAAACGCGTCTGACCTGCTTCGCCCAGTTCCGAAAAAAGGACCTGTCGACTGTAACGTTCTAATTCGGGTTTCATTGCCTGTCTGTCCGTCTGGTACCAGAGAATAAAGTCTGCTGCTATTTTAGCAGGCAGGCAGACGGATAACAGGTATCCAGACTCAGAACGCGAAAGAAGACTTGATCGCGCAGAAAAAAGACCTCGCTGATCGACTCAGCGAGGCCTGATTTTATTCCAGGTCCAGTTTGATTCAGTCCAGACTGATTTCCTGTAGAACCGAGTCAAACTTAGGCTTGATCAGCCGATGTGTGTTATCAGTCCAGCCTTCGGAACTGACTTTCAATGTAATCCGGGGTTTGATCCAGGTTGCTACCTGACTGGTCTCAACAAAAGGCTTCTTCTGTTTCAATTGTGGCAGGCGTTTCTGCCATTCCAGTCGGATTTCTTCGGGAAGATCACTGCCTCGAATGTATCCTGCATAGACAAGATGTTTATTGTAGGAGGAGGCGAGCAGAACCGCATCAATGGTTCCATTAGGCAATGCCGAATAGCCTACCACCAGACAGTCAAATTCTTTCATCGGTACTGTCTGGAGTTCCGGATCAGGTTCTGTTTTGGGCTCTTTTTCTTTTTCCGGTACCACTGCTGCCGACGCTGCCGCTTTCGCAGCGGCAGCTTTGGCTGATGCTGCTTTCTCTTCTTCCTCTTCCGTACCGCCGGCAAAGTCATTTAATGCATCTTCCAGATTATCCGCACCACCTTCGTTGTCTGCAGACTTGGCCTGATCAACAACAGAAGCCAGCAGATTGACATTGGCCGATTTTTTGACGCCCCAGTCTTTGAACAGGGAATCGAATTCAAAACCGCCAACGATTGCAAAGGCACCAACGACCAGGGTCAACCCCCAGACAGCCAGATCCATTTTCCAGGCACCTTGAGGAAAACGGTGTATCGCAGGTCGCCAGATTTTGAACGGTGTCATGATGATACTTAAAATGCTGAATTCAGCGGATCGGGAAACCGCATTCAGGTATGCGGTAAAATGCCCGATTAAAAACATGATCAGCCCGACGGTCGCCTGGGTGATCGTCCAGAGACAGAGTTGTCCGGGATCTTCACAATAGAAGCGTCCGGCAACGCTCAACCCGATAACAGCAACGGTTCCCACCCCCAGCACCCAACCCCAGGCGGGAATCAGTTCCCAGATATTCTGAGGCTGAGAAGGTTGTGTCAGTGGTTGCCCCTCTACGTCTGTATGACCAACACATTTTCCCAGCTTGGGATAGTATCCACATCGGGGGCACCATGAAGAGAGCCCCCAAGGCTCATACGTCCCACATTCGGAGCAGGTTGGCTGCACCTGTGACTGCTGGAATTCCTGTAAAAGCTCGTCTGAATCTTGTAGTTTTATATCTGGCATGGCTCAGTGACTTTTTGAAGTTGGCGGAGTATGTAGATCAACACAATTGTTTGAGAGACTCCGTGAACCTTAGCTTACAAAACGCCACATCAACGAACTTTGATCTCGATAAAACACCTTTGATAAATGAAAAACTGCACACCTCACACCAGACAATCCCTGTAATCCCTACAGGCGGACAACCAGAAGCTGGGAAATAAAAAAAGCCGACGTACCCAGAAGTACGTCGGCTTCCTGTTTGATATTGTCTGATCGCGGAATCGATCGACTCAGATCAGTTGACCTTGAGCAGTTCGATATCGAAGATCAGCACTTCGTTGGGTCCGATGTCTGGTCCTGAACCACGTGTTCCGTAAGCCAGATCACTGGGAATAAACAGCTGCCATTTATCCCCTTCTTTCATCAGCTGCAATGCTTCTGTCCAGCCGCTGATCACGCCACTGACAGGAAACGTTGCTGGCTCGTTGCGTTTGTAAGAGCTGTCGAACTCTGTGCCATCGATCAGAGTACCACGATAATGTGTGGTGACCCTGTCATCAGGACCGGGAGTTTTTCCCTTACCCGATTTGATGACCTTGTACTGCAGGCCGCTCTTGGTGGTTTTGATACCTTCTTTTTTCGCATTGGCTTCCAGGAACTTTTTACCCTTGGCCACATTTTCAGCCTGAGCCTTTTTCATCTTGGCTTCCTGCTGCTGACGCAGTTCCTGCTGGAAGGCAATCAGGGTGGCACGAATTTCGTCTTCCGTCATTTGAGGCTTCTGCTTGGTCATGGCATCGATAATGCCCTTTGCCAGAACCTGCGGATCCAGATCCAGTTGATCCCGCATCAGGTTCTGACCCAGATTATAGCCGATTCCGTAACTGACTTTCTGCTTCTGGTCTTTGAGCCCTGATTTACCGGAATCTGCTTTTTCGTTTTGTGCGTTCGCCGAAGCGGAAAAACCGAAAAACGCGACACATAAACAGGCAGTGAGATGCCATTTTGACATAAGAAAAACCTTTCGGTGAACAATGAAAACGAGTTAAAACGGGAGAGTCCATACGAGTTGGCGAGATTCGGCTGGCTGTGTTTGCCCCCGAATAAGCGGGTGATTCATTGCATGGCGTCCTCTTGCACAGAGGATCTTTGACAAATTCAAAGTATCAATTATAGGAGAATCTCAAGGGAAGTGTCTAGAATAAAGCACACTTCTCCTTGAAATCAGGGCTTTCTCCTGTCGCCTCTCTCGGAAAAACTCAACGATCAGTTCAGCTGACCACTTTCTTGAAACGGGTGACCGCTTCGTTGATGTTATCTCTGGTATTGAATGCACTTAACCGGAAATAACCTTCCCCTGAAGCACCAAAACCACTGCCGGGGGTCCCGACCAGGTGTGCTTTCTGCAGCAGTTCATCGAAAAATTCCCAGCTGGTCGATTCGCCGGGAGTTTTCAGCCAGACATAAGGGGCATTGACGCCCCCATAAACCGAGATTCCCACCGATTCCAGCCCTTCACGAAGCAGCCGTGCATTTTCCAGGTAGAAGGAAATCAGCCCCTGAATCTGCTCTTTGCCCGCTTCAGAGTAAACGGCTTCCGCCCCTTTCTGGATGATATAGGAAACCCCATTGAACTTCGTACAATGACGGCGGTTCCAGAGCGGGTGAATCTCTGCTGGCTCGCCACTGGCAGTGGTTCCCTTCAACTGCCTGGGAACGACGGTGAAAGCACAGCGGGTTCCTGTGAAACCGGCGTTTTTACTGAAGCTGCGAAACTCAATCGCCACATCCTTCGCACCTTCGAT
>JAGQQP010000138.1 GCA_020426085.1 Planctomycetaceae bacterium
TTCCACCACCACCACACGCTGAAGAAACAAAGATCTGATTTTCAGCCAGTGCGTTTAAGAGCTTTCCGCCCGCGGGGACTTCGATCTTTTTCTGCTCATTGACCGTGATCGTGATATTCCCGGAGGCAACCAGTTTCGATTTTGCAATCAGAATAATGGCGACCAGGGCAAGCACGATGCCCGTGAACATAACAACGCCAAAGAGAATTTCTATAACCATGATTTAACGTCGACCGCTATAAAGTGTCAGTAATTTAGTGAAGTCTTACAGTTGGATACCGGAGAAAGCCATGAAGGCCATCGCCATCAGACCTACGGTAATAAACGTAATACCCAGTCCGCGTAATCCCGGTGGTACGTCACTGTATTTCAGTTTTTCGCGAACGCCTGCGAGAGCCACAATGGCCAGTGCCCAACCAACGCCGGAACCAAAACCAAACACGCAGCTTTCGGGGAAGTTGTAGTCCCGTTCGACCATAAACAGGGTTCCCCCCAGGATCGCACAGTTCACAGTAATCAGCGGGAGGAAAATCCCGAGTGAGTTATAAAGAGCCGGAAAGTAACGATCCAGTGTCATTTCCAGGATCTGCACCATCGCAGCAATCACGCCGATATAACAGATCAGACCGACGAAGGTCAGATCCACATTCGGGTAACCGGCCCAGGCCAGGGCTCCCTTTTTCAACAGATGCTGAAAGATGATATTATTCACGGGAACTGTGATGGTCTGAATGACGACAACAGCGATCCCCAGACCCATGGCGGTTTTCACATTTTTGGAAACAGCCAGGAAGGTACACATCCCGAGAAAGAAGGCCAAAGCCAGGTTCTCGATGAAGAGACATTTAATAAACAGGCTCAGATAATGTTCCAACATGTTATGCCTCCTCCATCTGATCGGTCTTCAGTGTTCTGAGAATCCAGATCGTAATACCGATAATAAAAAACGCGCTGGGGGGCAGTAACATCAGACCATTGGCATCATACCAGCCACCGTCACGACTCAGTTTCAAAATTTGGAATCCAAACAGGCTGCCGGAACCGAGCAGTTCGCGGAAGAAGGCGACCAGCATCAGGACTGCCGAGTATCCCAGTCCGTTACCAATCCCGTCCAGGAAGCTGATGCCGGGCTCATTTTTCATGGCGAAGCCTTCAGCTCGCCCCATCACGATACAGTTGGTGATGATCAGACCGACGAACACGGAAAGCTGCTTGCTGATTCCGAATGCGAAGGCTTTCAGGAACTGGTCTACCAGAATCACCAGCGAGGCGATCACCGTCATCTGAACGATGATGCGGATGCTGCTGGGGATCTGCAGTCGAATCGAAGCGACCGCTGCGTTGGAGCAGGCGGTAACCAGCGTCACTGCGATACTCATCACCAGGGCGGTTTCCATTTTGGTGGTCACCGCCAAGGCAGAACAGATTCCCAGAATCTGCAGAGCAATCGGATTGTTATTCAAAATTGGTCCGGTCAGGACCTCTTTCTGTTTTGAATTCATGTTATTTTTCCTCCTTTTCTCGAACCTGTTCGAGATAAGGCTTAAACCCTAAATCACCCAGCCAGAAATCCAGCAGGTGTGTGACGCCGCGGGAAGTAATCGTGGCTCCGGACAGGCCATCCACTTCATGAATGGCATTCGGAGACTCTGGATTCACCGAGCCTTTAATGACTTCAATGTCAGGCTGGAATTCTTTGTTATAGACTTCTTTGCCAACCCATTGTGCTTTCCACTTGGGATTATCTACTTCACCACCCAGGCCCGGTGTTTCCCCCTGTTCATAGAAGGTCAGACCGGCAACGGTGGTCAGGTCGGTCTCGAGAGCAATAAAGCCCCACATGGTGGACCACAGCCCTTTGCCCCGGACAGGCAGAACGTATTGAGTCAGTTTGCCGTTTTCATCGTGGATCAGGTAAACCCAGGAATAGTTTTCGCGGCGTTTGATCCCGGCAAGGTCCTTGCTGGACTCGATCTGCATACTCATCTTGGGATTGTCGATCGCTGCTTTCTGATCGTATTCTTCCGGATGAGGGAACAGTTCTTTGTCGTCGGTGACGACTTTCCCGGTATTCAGATCGACGATAATTCCGTCTACGTGATCTTCGTAGATCTTTCTGACATTCCCGGTCCCTTCACCTGGCTTCAACAGCCCGGCCACGGAGAGAATGTTCTTTTTACGTTCGATCTCTTTATTCAGTTCCTGTTTGCTGCGCAGTCCGACCGCAGCTCCGGAAACCAGAATCGAGCAGACCACACACAACGTGGCCGAGACGATAAATGTGAAACCTATTGAATCACGCGACATTTCGCGCCAACCTTCTTTTAATGTTTGCTTGAACAACGTAGAAGTCAATCAGAGGTGCAAAGACATTCCCAAACAGAATGGCCAGCATGATTCCCTCTGGATACGCCGGATTGACAACCCGAATCAGGATCGTCATACCACCAATCAAAATTCCATAGAACCAGCGACCGGTATCGGTCATGGCTGCGGATACCGGATCGGTTGCCATGAAGACCAGACCAAAGGCCAGTCCCCCGACGACCAGATGCCACTGAGGAGGCATCGCGAACATGGCATTCGTATTGCTGCCAATCAGGTACAGCAACAGTGAGAGACCCATAGAACCAGCGAGCACACCTGCCATCACCCGCCAGGATCCGATGCCGGCCAGAATCAGGAAGATCGCACCCAACAGACAGGCAAAAGTAGAAGTCTCACCCATGGAACCCTGAATCTGTCCCATGAAGGCCTGCATCCAGGAGATTCCCAGACCGCCATCGGCGACAGGATTGGTAATTGCTTTCATACCGACTTCGGGAGTGGCAACTGCCAGCTGACCGAGTGAAGTCGCACCACTGAAACCATCCACGGCTGTCCAGACCGTGTCACCCACGATCTGGCCGGGATAGGCAAAGTATAAAAACGCACGTGCGGTTAATGCGGGGTTCAGGAAGTTCTTACCGGTTCCCCCGAAGATTTCTTTACCGATGACGACGCCGAAACTGATCCCCAGCGCCACCTGCCAGAGGGGAATCGTAGGAGGCAGTGTCAGCGGGAACAGCATCCCGGTTACCAGGAAGCCTTCGTTGATTTCATGCCGACGAATGACGCAGAACAGACCTTCCCAGGCACCACCAACGGCCATACAGACGATGTAGACGGGCAGGAAGTAGAGGGCACCGTGAACCAGGTTGGAAACCAGGCTGCCGGCATCGGGAGTCACACCGATCGCGGTCATGATGGATCCACGCCAGCCAGGAACGGTATCAATGCCCATGGCGCTCATCGCCGTATTTGCCTGATAGCCTGTGTTGTACAGAGCCATAAAGACACACGGCAGCAGAGCCACGATCACCATACTCATCATGCGTTTCAAATCGATGGAATCACGCACATGAGATGCTTCGTGGGTCACTTCACCCGGAGTATATAGAAACGTATCTTGCGCTTCATAGAGTGGGTAAAGCTTCTCGAACTTACCCCCTTTGTCGAAGAGGGGGTGTACTTTATCAAGAAGATTTCGTAACGGCTTCATTTCGTGGTTTATCTTTCTTGTTTGATGCCCCCGAAATACAGTCTGCCAGGACACCACCGGCATTGACCATGTTATCGATTATCAATGGAAGCCGACCGGCTTCGCACCTGACTACGGGGGTTTACGTCTTTCAATTTTTTTATCGTTCAGGCAAACAGTCACTCACCTGAAGGCCAGCTTATCCAATCCTGGCGGACCCTGATCGGGGAGAACTGGACTTAGCCCTCAACTTCAATGGTCGTCAAACTCTTACGCAGTAAAGACCCGTAGTTGTATTTGCCCGGGCAGACAAACGTGCATAACGAGAGGTCTTCTTCATCAAGCTCCAGGCAACCCAGTTGTTTTGCCTGTTCGGTATCTTCTGTAATCAAAGCACGCAGGAGGAATGTTGGCAGGATATCCAGAGGCATTACTTTTTCATAAGTCCCAATGGGAATCATGGCTCGCTTACTGCCTTCGGTTGATGTGGTGAACGCAACCTTTTTGCCCTGCCCGACCCAGGACGACGCGAACACGGGAACGACAGAATACTTGTTGAATCCAGGTCCCATCCAGCCCAGGAAGTCCCGGTGATTTCCTTCTTTGAGCGCGGTTACCTGCAGAGCATATCGCCCCAGGTAGCCAAACGGGCCTTCTGCTGTACGTCCGGAAAGCGCGGAACCGGAAATCAGGCGATCCATATCCCCTTCCAGGTTGCCTTCGACCAGATCGGTAATACTCGCACCGACCACAGTTCGGACCAGCTTTGGTTCTTTCACGACGGGACCTGCAATCGAGATCACACGTTCGGAGGAGAGTTTACCGGTGGCAAACAGTTTGCCAATTGCAATGACATCCTGGTAGTTAATGTACCAGACCGTTTTCTTTTCGCTGACGGGATCCAGGAAGTGGATATGTGTCCCCACCAGACCGGCGGGATGGGGGCCGCTGAATTCTTCAACGGTGACAAAATCCTGTTCCACACCGGGCAGATTCGTTCCGGGAGCTTTGCAGAGGAACAGCTTGCCTTCGGTCAGAGACTTCAAAACCTGCAGACCCTGTGTGAATGCCCGGGGCTCTTCGCTCAATACCACTTCGGGAGCGGGTGCCAGAGGGTTGGTATCGATGGCAGTCACGAAAATGGAATGTGGTGTCGTTTCCGGCGAAGGCACGCGGCTGTAAGGGCGGGTTCGCAGGCTGGTCCATAAACCGGACTTCAGCAGATTGTCCTGAACCTGTTCGCGTGTCAGGCTGGTGAGATCGCCTTCTCCGTAGGAAGTGAAGGTTTCTTCTTCGTCGCCTGCCACTTCAATGACCAGCGACTGAAAGGAGCGTTTGGCACCACGGTTGATTTCTGTGACTTTTCCGGCGACCGGTGCAGTATAGAGCACACCCTCGGTCTTTTTATCGCTGAAAACCACCTGGCCTTTTTTGACGGTGTCGCCCACTTCAACGAGCAGCGTGGGTTTCATACCAATATAATCAGGGCCAATCAAAGCAACCGATCGAACTGCCGGCCCGTTTTCGATCAAAGCAGAAGGCACACCTGCGATTGGCAGATCCAGCCCTTTTTTAATAGTAATCATTGAATTATGAACCTGAATATCACGAGTTTTTCTCGTTTGACTCGCCTGGTGTGGTTTAATAAACCATCTGAACGCTGTTCAAAACACGACAGACATTCTGAAGTTCTCTGTATCTCGATCTCTTTATAGGCGCAACACGTCCGGTTGACCCATAATTCGCGGCTATTTTACACAGATCCCCCCCTTTTTGTAGTGAAAGCAAGGTACAAAATAGATCATTTTCGATTCTGCATCAGAAAATTTCGATTCGTAGTTTAAACTCACGTCTTTTCCCCGATTCCCATTAGTGAGAACCGGTAAGAGGATCGCTCAATTCTCCCCTCACCGGTACTCACAGGGAACTCAGATCACTCTCAGGAGCTATGTGATCTGTTGCATAAAAAAACCACCTGAAAGCATCTGCACTTTCAGGTGGCGGGTAACTGTGTTTATTTCTTGCTAATCCTAACTTCGGCTTACAGCTCGAGCAACTTTACATTCTTATACCAGACTTTGTGCCCGTGGTCCTGAAATCCCAGATATCCTTTGCGGGGGAAATCTTTGACAGCGGCTTTGAATTTGTGATCTGAACCATCGAGCCGTTTACCCGGCTCGGTCCACTCATCTGCATTCAGCTTCGCGACAACTTTTCCATTGACGGCAACGGAAACATAAGGCCCTTTGCAGGTGATTTCAATATTCGTCCATTCGCCTGGCTTGCTGGCACGATTTACTTCAGGAGCGACCAGATCGTAGATCGCACCGAAATCGTGCATGCCGGTCCCTTCCCCTGTAAGTACCTGAGCCTCAAAACCGGACTGCACCGGATTCTTGAGATCACCCACCCGGAAGAAAATTCCCGAGTTACATTCTTCAGGCATCTTGACATCACACTTGAATTTGAAGTCAGAGAAAGGCTTGTAATACACGATCAGGTATCCACCTGATTTGTAAGGCACCAGGGCACCATCTTCAATCGGAGCAGCAATCGGCTTCCCGTTGTTGCATTTCCAGCCTGCATAATCTTTGCCATTGAACAGCAGTTTCCAACCCGCTTCTTTTTCAGCAGCGCTCAGAGTGTTGTCGGGAGTGGTACTGCCTGCATCAGCCAGGTCCAGTTTCTCCAGTTTGGCATGCGCTTCTTTTTCCGCTTTTTCATAAACGCTGGCCAGAGTCACTTCGGCTCCGCCCTGACGTTTACTTTCATCGGCGGCTTCCATGAAGCTGTAAATTTCGAGTGTTTCTTCGGGACTGACGGGGGCTTTGCCGGTACGGAAGAATTTGGCAATCTCTACCAGCAGAGGCTTATATCCATCGGATCCGCCCACGGCGACTTCACCATTTTTCCCGACAGCAGTTCCGCCATATCCTTTGGGAGTCCCTTTGCGAACGCCAGCGAAATGGCCTTCCCGTCCGCCTGCCCACTTGCCGGCCACTTCATCACGGTCCGCGTTACTGACGGTCCGTTTGACCGACTGACAGCCAGGTCCCATCACGGTAAACAGGGTTTCAACGCCATGAATTCCATACCAGAACAGATCGGGGTGTGTCGCTTCCAGAGAACAGGGACTGTGTGTGCTGCATTTGGTAATCTTGCCTTCTTCTCCGTTTCGCAGACGCTGTGCGCCTTTGGCAAATCGCAGCGACGAGGAAGAGAACATGGGAGTATCATACTTCTCAGAGAGTTCATACAAGGCGATAGCATCTGCCAGCGAACCGGCGACCGGCTTATCAATAAATACAGGCTTGCCTGCCTGAAACACGGGAATCGCCTGTTCAAGGTGAGGACGACCATCGTTGGTTTCCAGAAAAACAACATCGACTTTCTTCAACAGCTCATCGATGGAGGGCACGATTTCCACACCCATCTCTTTGACCTGTTCGATGTATCCGGGAACCCGTGATGTGCTGGACTCAATATCAGGACTTCCTTTGGGGTACGCAGCGACAACGCGAATACCCGCCAGATCTCCCTCGGGAGTTCCCGTATTCAGCATTTTTGTGAAAGCGATCGCATGCGAAGTATCCAGGCCAATAATCCCGGCCTTCAATTCTTTCTTCGCTTCCGCAGCAGACAATGATCCTGAACAGACGACTGCCAGCAAGAGTAATGAAAATAACGATCGGCTCATCAGCCGCATGATAGATCCTGAGTTCATAATGTTCCTCAATCAAGTGTGACAGGTAAGCGGTCAGGGAAACTGGCAGGCAAAACAGATGCACTATATATATTGTGTAAAATCTGCTCTCTATTTCCTTATGAATGTTTATAAATTCGATTATTGCAAACTCAAGCCTGCAAATGCAATCAAACAAACCGAATGAGCGGGAAAAAACCCTGTTTCTCCACGGGAAGCTTAAGCCGATCGTCAATCAGTCAGCGTAATCTTTTCCGTTCAGACTGTCGACGACTGATTCCTGCCAGCCGGTTAAAATGGCTTTCATTTTCTTCAGCCTCTGTGGATCGACTTTTGACAGATCGTGTTTTTCGCCTGGATCTTTCTCCAGATCGTAGAGCGTATATTTGGGGTTCCCCTGTTTGGCTTCCATTTTCAACAGTTTGAAATTGCCGTCTACCAGCGAAGCTGCCCCGGGCAGTTCTTCTTTGGAATACTGCTTCTTGAGGCTGCCTGCATCGGCATCGGGCACGGGACCTTCCGGATTGGGTTGCCCTGGTTTCTGTTGTTTCTGCAATGCGATTAAAATGTCAGTACTGCGTTTGGGATGCCCTTTCTCCGGGTAGGTCCAGAAACCCATCGGCTTGTCTCGCGCTGTCATCTCCCCTTCGATTAATGGCAGCAGACTGACGCCATCCAGTTGAGGCTGATGAGAAACCTTCGCGCCGGTAATTGCCAGGACAGTGGGATAAATATCAATCGTACCGCAGGGCACATTTGAGACTTCCGGTTTTTTAATGACAGCAGGCCATTCGATAATGGAAGGCACACGGACGCCCCCTTCCCAGAGGTTCCCTTTGAATCCGGCCAGTCCGCCGGTCGCCTGAGAACGTGCCGCTTCCGTTTTGAACCGGGGAGGCCGCGGGCCGTTGTCGCTGGTAAACCAGAGCAAAGTATTTTCCGCCAGTCCCAGATCTCTCAACTGGCGACGCAAATGTCCCATGGCCCGGTCCACGCCGCTGATCTCACCAAAATAGTTCTGGAAGTCAGGTTCCTGATCGGGATAGAGGTCTTTCAGTTCGGTTACCGCCTCGTGAGGCAAATGCGGATTCCCAAACCAGATCACTGCGAGAAACGGTTTTTTGTCTTTGTCAGCCTGTTTCATAAAGTCCAATGCCGCATCAACGGTCACACGCGAACTTTCCCCTTTGAGCTGCTCGACAACGCCATTGTGACTCATATAAGGGTCGTTTTCGTAAAAGTTGGGGCTGGAGACCCATTCATCGAACCCACTGTTTCCGGGAGAAACCGGGCTGTTCGCCTGGACGGAACCCAGGTGCCATTTTCCGAAATGCCCGGTCGTATAACCGACTGATTTCACCGCTTCAGCGACGGTGACTTCCTGAGGTCTGAGTGTGTGTCCCCAACTGAAGCAGGCAAAGCGATTCGGGTGTCTGCCGGTAAGGAAACTGCCTCGCGTGGGTGAGCAGACCGGAGCAGCCGCATAAAAGCGGTCCAGCCGCAGACTGCTGGCAGCCATATCATCCAGATGGGGTGTTTTCAAAATGGGATGTCCCATAAAGCCGGCTTCCCCCCAGCCCTGGTCATCGGTCATGCACAAGATGATATTCGGCTTTGAGGAGTTTGAAT